>JAIRUQ010000105.1 GCA_031254315.1 Treponema sp. | reverse complement strand
TTTCCCAGAACAAGGGAGTAACGCGACACCGGGCTTACGAGCATCTCCTGATTAAATTCGTTGTCCCGGTCTTCCACCAGCGACACAACGCCGTTCCCCATTACCATGAATATAGTCTGAACCAACATTCCGACCAGCATAAAGGTATTGAAGTCAAAGCCCATATTCATCCCCATATTCTGCGAAAGTTGCCCGCCGAGCATCCCCAGAAACATAATGGGGAAGATTAAACTCATAATGAGCTTTGCCGGCGATTTCAAAAACAGGGTGATTTCTCTCATCCCAATAGTGATTACCGCATTGAGTTCACGTAAAAATTTGTTTTTCATGCTGCCCTCCCTTCGGTCAATAATTCGATGTACGCATCTTCAAGGGACGCGCTTTGCGACATTTGTTTCAGATCCTTAGGCTTGCCAGAAAAGACTATCTTTCCGCTCTGTATCATGCAGAGTTTATCGACATTTTCCGCTTCGTCAATGTAGTGCGTAGTGAGAAATACAGTCGTGCCGTGTTCTTTGCGAGTGGTGTTAATATAATTCCACAAGTCGCGGCGACTCACCGGGTCAAGTCCCTGCGTCGGTTCGTCAAGAAACAGCACGGCCGGCTGGTGTACCAGGCTGCGGATGATTTCGATTTTCCGCTGCATCCCGCCTGAAAAAGTTTTCAACGGTTTGTTGAGTTTGTCCGCGATGCCCATAATGTCCGCCAGTTCAATAACACGGTCGCGGTAGGCTTTCGGCATCCATTTGAAAAACGGGCGGTAGCCGTACATTCCGTACAAACAGGCATGAAGCCTGATATTTTCCTCCGCCGAAATGTCGAGGTCGAGGCTCGGCTTTTGGAAGATGATGCCGATGTTTTTTCGTACTTCCCTCGCTTCACGATCAATATCGTAACCTGCGATTGTAATGTCACCTGATGTTTTGGCAAGCGTGGTTGTGAGAATCGAAATTGTTGTTGTTTTCCCCGCGCCGTTCTGTCCGAGGAAAGCGAAAAATTCCCCTTCGCCCACCGAAAAACTGATGTTGTCCACCGCCGCTTCGCTCGCGCCTTTGTAGCGTTTGGTAAGGTTGTGTACTTTTATTACCGCATTATTCATTTCGGTTACCCCTGTCTTCTCCCGAAAAACGGCGGTGCATTTCCTTTTCCATGAAATCTTTGCGCTCATCCTCGCTCATGGTCATCCATTTTTCACGCAGTTTGTTATCGTGGTGAAATAAATGTCCGCCTGCTCTGCGGTTGTGCCAGCCGCCGCCCAAACCGCCGAATAATACCCTCGCCAGAACCAGAAGCCCTGTCGCTTGCAGGTAATTAAGCGGCATAAGTCCGAAAATCTGCGGCATCAGAAAATTCCATAACAGCATGACAGCTGCCCCGAAAACCGCGCACATTGCAAGCATTATCCCAATGCCCGCAAACCTGAATTTAAGTGTGTTTTTCATTGTATACTCCTTAGATTTTGTTTGCGTAAGCAAACAAGTTTAATTGGAATTCTTGACCAACGGTCAAGAAAATACTCCTTAGATTTTGTTTGCGTAAGCAAACAAGTTTAATCGGAATTCTTGACCAACGGTCAAGGAATATCTCCTTAGGTTTAGTAGACGAATGAGACGGGAAAATATTTTACGGTTTGAGAAAAATTTTACCACGGAGGTCACGGAGTCATAATCTTTTTTTCATTAGAGTTGTTCGGAAACTTCAGTTTCTGAACAACTTCCATATAAAGTCGCATTTTTGCAAGGCTTTAGCCTGAAAAAATGCAGGACTTGTGAGAGAACCAACCGGGTTCTCTCACAAGTCCATTGTTATAGCCTGTTTTTCCCTGCTTTATTATGCTTAAAACATAGCCATTTTATCATAATTTGGAGGATATATGGTTTATGGTTATATAAGGGTAAGTACCGGCAAACGGTACGGATTTTTATTAATTAACGTATAACAAAATGGAAATTAAAAAAACTTTCCCCACAGGTGAGAATATCTGAAGTTTTTAACCGTACTTATTAATGTATAATATATAAAGCAGGAAATTGGATCAAATATGGATATAACGGGTATTAAAATAAAAACAGAAAGATTGATTTTAAAACTTATATCTAATGATTATATTGAAGAAATAGATACGGAAATAATACTAAATATCACCAGATATATGAAACTTAATTCAGATGAAAAAAATGAAACCTCAGAGCAAATAATTCAGAAATCATTAGAAGAAATGAAGAAAGGAAATATTTTACAGATGGTTATTGTTGAGAAGGCTTCTAATGAATTTATTGGATTAATAGGTTTATATGAAATAAATACGTTAGAGCCATTTTTAGAAATATGGACTAAAAAAGAAGCCCGAAAAAATGGATATGGATTAGAGGCTATGAACGGATTACTGGAATGGGTTGATAAAAATATTAAATTTAAAAATATATATTACAGTTTCAGAAAAAAGAATATAATAAAAATAAAAGAACCTGAAAAAAATATAGGATATAAAATATTAGGAAAAAATGAAATATAGATTCTCAATTTTTAATTATCGCATTTGAGCGTGAGCGAAAGTTAAGGATTTATAATCAAGTACGTTATTTCCGCGCTTGATAAAATGGTGGTGGAGAATGGAAAAAAGTAAACTCACCAGAATCGCTTTGATACTGGTACTTGGAATGACAGCGCCTGCAATCGGGGCAACGATTGTAAATGAGGCAATTCTGTCTCTTGTGAAAGCGTTTAACACAAACATCGAAACGGCGCAGTGGCTTACCACCGGCTACATTCTGATGATGGGCGTAGGCGTTCCGCTCTCTGCCTGGCTCATCAACCGCTTTGACGGCAAGAAAGTATATCTGTATTCGCTTGCCGGATTTACAATCACAATGATTTTAACGGTGTTCTCACCGAATATAGGCTGGCTCATCGCGTTTCGCGTAACGCAAGGTTTCGCAGTCGGGATAATTATGCCGGTTATGCAGACGCTGTTGGTGTTATACGCTGGCGGGAAAAATCTCGGCAACCTGATTTCGGTAGTCGCGATACCCGCCGCTATTTTCCCGATTTTAGGACCAGTCGTTGGCGGGTTGATTGTAAATTATCTGCCTTGGCAGTGGATTTTCATCGTGCCTCTTCCTTTGTGTGTTTTGGGAATAATCTTCACAGCGAAACTCCCCCCTGTCGAGCCTGCGAACAGAACACAAAAACTTGACTTTATCGGACTAATTTTATTGACAGGAGCGTTTTGCGCCTTCATATTCGGCATTACAAAACTTCGTACAACGAATCTGCCGCTCGCGTTCGGAATGCTTGCCAGCGGGGTTGCGCTTATCGTTTTGTATTGCGTTTATGTTACACACGCTAAAACCGTCCCGCTCCTGGATATTCGGCTGTTTGCAAAACGTAATTTTACAATGTCCACGCTGCTGACTTTAATCTACGGCGCGATTGCTACGGGTGTGTTATTTATTTTACCGCTGTATTTTCAACAAATCCGCGGAACCACCGCATTTGTTGCAGGTCTGCTTCTTGTACCGCAAGGCGCGGGAATGTTCCTTTCCCGTTCCATCGCCGGAAAATGGACAGACAAATTCGGCGCAAGACCTGTTGTCTTGGGCGGAATATTACTGACACTTGCCGGAACAATCCCGCTCGCGCTAATCGGGAGGTTTGCAAGCTTAGTGCCGGAAATAATAGTCTTGATTATTCGCGGAGCAGGGCTTGGAATGTTATCCGTTCCTGTGATGGTCTGCATTTACGAAGGACTTGACACGAAAGACGCGGCTCAGGGAACAGTGTCATCGCGAATGTTTATGCAAATCGGCTCCGCGCTAGGGACTGCGGTATTGGCGATTGTGCTTAGCCACGTTTTAGCTAATACGGAAACCCCGCTCACCGCATTCAACACGGCTTACTGGTGTGCGGTTTGGATAACGGTACTGTGCGTAGTACCGGCGATGTTGCTGACAGGAAAAAACCATTACCGCCAGTCTGATAATAGCGGCGAATTGATAATGTGATTTAACGACTCACATATACCCCGTTTATATGTTTTCTTTAAGGATATAAATTTTTACAAAATATAAAATATTTCCACTCCTCATTCGTCTGTTATATTAGTAGAATATATTTTATGAAAAACACACTCAAATTCAGATTTAGAAATATAGGAAGCATGCTTGCACTGTGCGCGGTTTTCTCTATTACTGTAATGCTTTTTTTCGGCGCTTGTTCTAATAATAGAGCTCAACAAACTACCGCCATAATAAACGCCAAGGTCTTCGATGGCGAAAATTTAATTAACGATACGACCGTACTAATCAAAGACGGCTACATCCAAGCGGTAGGCGGTGCGGTTCCAACGGATGCAATCATCATTGACGCTGGCGGCGCTACACTAATACCCGGTCTTATCGACGCTCATGTACATACTAACATTGACGGCTTGAGAGACGCATTGAAATTCGGTGTTACCACAGAGTTGGCGATGAATGGAAGCTGGCCGGAAAGAAAACGCAAGAAAGTTGCAAAGCGTAATGACATTGCCGATGTGCGCGCTTCCGGAATGGGAGTCGTTCCTCCGGGAGGACACCCGACACAATATATGGCTAACAGCTCTAATCTGCTTTTACGCTATTTTTATTCTTACCCATTTGTCTCAACACCTAACGAAGCGGAAAAATTCATCGCGAAACAAGTTGCCACAGGAGCCGATTATATCAAAATATTTATTGAAGATGGAACTATTGTAGGTCATCCCAACCTCCCAACGCCAAGCAATGAGACCATACATGCGGCTGTTTTATCAGCGCATAAACATAATAAAATGGCGCTCTTCCATGCGACGACTGCCGCAGGCTCAAAACAAGCTATTGAAGCCGGAGCGGATGGGCTTATGCACTTGTTCGTTGATGTTCCGCATACGCTAGAGCTTATTGAAGCAATAGCAAAGTCCGGCGCCTTTGTAGTTCCTACTTTAGCTCTGACTTCCTCTGCTTTTGGCAAGAATGGCGCCGCATTGTCTTCCGATGAACGGGTGCGTTCCAGACTTAACGCGAAGTGGCTTGACCATCTCTCAGGTTCAATAAACACCTACCCCCAAGGAAACCTTGACTATATTTTTGCCAGTGTCATAGCTCTCCATCAAGCAGGTATTGATATTCTGGCGGGTTCTGACGTATCAGAACCTATCCCCGGTCTCGGAGGGCTTGCGCACGGCGCAACTTTGCACCACGAGTTGCAAATGCTCGTCGCTGCCGGACTTGAACCTGTTGAAGCGCTTAGGGCTGCAACTTCTATTCCGGCTCGCCGTTTTGGACTTACTGACAGAGGCAGGATCGCGCCCGGATTAATCGCGGATTTAATATTGATAGACGGCAACCCGCTTGTCAATATATCTGATACTCTTTCTATTCGCAGTGTATGGCATCGCGGAGAACTTTTGAATAATAATAAAAAATAAAAAAGATAATTGTAAGTGAAGTATAAAAAATATATTTATTCAAAAATATTATTGAAGGAGTTACTAATGTCAAATGATACTAAAAATGTTAATGAAGAATTTAATAATGCATATAAAGGGCTTTTTCATTTTCTTTGGACGGATAAACGCATTCCAAAACAAGTTAAAACATTACTGGAAACCGCCAATCCTGCTAATTTATTGGAGTTGGGATGCGGATTAGGATATTTTTCTGAATTTGTTGAAAATAACGGAGTGAAAACAACAGGTGTAGATTTTTCTCCTGTTGCAATAGAAAAAGCAAAAAAGCGTATCAGTAAAAATGAACGCAAACCTGATCTTCTTGTAGGTGATGTGACTAATTTACAATTTGAGAATAATCAATATGACTGTATTTTGGATATAGGTTGTTT
>JAIRUQ010000090.1 GCA_031254315.1 Treponema sp. | reverse complement strand
TCATCCATTTCTGTTGTTACACCTAACAAACGGGCCAATTCGGGCACGTTGGAATACTATCAGCGGTTAACCGGCTATTCCCGCCTGCGGTTGATTCCCTACCTTTATGAAACCACTGTTTGCGCC
Source organism: Treponema sp. (assembly GCA_031254315.1). Taxonomy (GTDB): domain Bacteria; phylum Spirochaetota; class Spirochaetia; order Treponematales; family Breznakiellaceae; genus WQXQ01. The sequence goes on along the minus strand of JAIRUQ010000090.1, from coordinate 18,373 downwards.
GGTCTGCCCGTAATCTCAACCTTGCGTGATCTTTACCTTTCCGGTGACAGGGTACGCCGCATCGAAGCCGTCCTTTCGGGAACGTTAAGTTTTATTTTCAACAATTTTGACGGCAAAAAACCCTTTTCCGCCCTTGTGCGCGAGGCAAAGGCCAAAGGCTACACCGAACCTGATCCCCGGGACGACCTGAACGCCATGGACGCGGCCCGCAAGGCCCTGATCCTCGCCCGCGAATGCGGCCTTTCCCTTGAATTCTCCAATGTCGATATTGAGCCGATTGTGCCCCGTGCCTGTTTCAAGGCAAAAACCGTGGAAGCGTTTTTCACCGAACTGGAAAAATCCGATGCGGTTTTTGAAAAACGCCGCGCCGATGCCGCCGCACAAGGAAAGTCCTTGCGGTATGTTGCGGTAATCGAAGAAGGGGCGGCAAAACTCGCCCTCATACCCGAAGCAAGGAACAGCCCCTTTTGCAGCCTTGTTGACAGTGACAATATGGTTGTCATTACCACCGATCGTTATTCCAAACTGCCGATGGTGATCAAGGGCCCGGGTGCCGGCGCGCAGGTAACCGCTGGAGGGGTTTTCGCCGACATTGTGAGGATTGCGCGGACTTTGGTGTAAAGCCTTTTGTAATTGGCTAATGGTTAATGCGGGTTATTTCGTGTTAACGCTTAAATTCGGCGTTAAAGCGAAACTTTTATACGCTTAATCGGCGCGGGGGTGGGGGTTTTGCGAAGTTCGTTTAACGCTGAAAGGTAAATGACGTTTTGCAAGCCCTGCAAACACGGAGTGTTTGCAGGGCTTGCAAAATATGGTGGAGCAGAACCGCACACAGGGCGTTCCAGCGCCCAGCGCACGCCCGACTGCGGTTCTGCGGAACCCGACCGACCGAAGGGAGGGAGCATTTACCGTAGGTTAAGCGACGGTTTCGCCTACCCGATTATTCCATGCTACCTTTTTTCACAATAATTGTCAAAAACTGAATAAAGTTACTAATTTGTTTTTGCCCCCAAGACCAACCCCTGCCGTACAGGACGTACGGCAGGGTGGAATAAATGCTTCCATTCTGCGGCGAAGCCGCATGATTTTTATATACAAGAACGTACATATCATTATGGCAATAGGACACTTAACACATTGTTATGCAGTACTGCCCGTATTCCATTGTTTTTGATTTAAAATATTCTTTTGGTGTTATTCCTTCATATCTTTTAAAATGCCTTATTAAATGGCTTTGATCAAAAAAACCATTTTCTAATGCAATATCCAATAGATTATTATTATTTTCTCGTTTTACCTGTTTAATTCTTAATTGTATAATATACTGATGTAAACTAATCCCTGTTTTTTCTTTAAACAAATGTAAAATATAATATTTATTGTATCCAAGTTTATTTGCAATATCATTTATTTTTATATTGCTATTATGGTTTTTTTCACAATAATTTATTATATAAGCGATTATATTATTTTTTTCGGGAATATTAATCTGAGAATCCTTTACTAATCGCATTATTTTATCAAAATCTATTCTCAAATAATTTGCCCCCTCATATAATATTTCCAAATTATTTATTTCACTAATATCAAAAGAAAATATTAAATAATCGCTATTTCCATTTGTTTTACAGGAATGTGCAATATACGGGGGAATAATATATACGCCATTTTTTGGAATTATATTTTTATGATTATTTATCTCTATGCATTTTTCTCCTGAAACAACTTTTCCTATACATATTCTTTTATGAAAATGCATTGGAAAATTGTGTAGGGAGTTTTTTACTTCTAAAAACTCGTACTCTGGTTTTATTATCGTTTGATAAACCATCCTAACTCAAAGGCGGTGTAAATTTTGCCAACAAAACAAGACCGTTATTATTGGCTTTTACACTATGGGGAACATCAGCCGGTATTAGGGATATAATTCCCATTTTGTAGGTAATACTTTTTTCGTCTACCAATGCAATGCCTTCCCCATAAATTACTTCGTGCAATTCTGCCTTCCCCTCATGAATATGATTGCCAATTTCGCAATTCGGTTCAATTTTTACCAGCATTGCGCTTAAATTGCCATTGCTATCTTTACCAGAAAACAGGCTTTTTGTCAAGACTCCATTGAATTTTGGATGCTTTTGCCATTCAATACTGTCCGTTTTCTTGAGTTCAACCCCATTTATATAAATGGTTCCTAATTCAAACGTTGTTTTGTCCATAAAAACACTCCTTAAAATAATATTCTGCCATAACTATACTCCTTTTTATCTTATTTTTATTGTACAAAATTGCTATTTTTTACCTTTTCGATAAATTTTAGGGCAGTATTGCACATAACGTTCTGGTTGTATATGACGGTTTGGCAACCCGTATAAGGGCTTGCGTAGCAAGACCAGGGTTGCCAAACTGTGGGTGGAGCATGGTGTGGGAGCGAGCGTAGCGACCGACCTAGCCATGCGGAACCCTAGCCGCTTTAGCGGCGTACATATACAATCCTGTTATGCGAAGTGGCGATTGTTTTATATTACCATGTTCCACTATACATAATTCTTTCTATTATTGCAGATAGTATTGTTGTTACAATATTCACAAAAATAACAGAATATAATAATTTCATTCCATTAGAAACAATCTTTGAAATAATCATACAAATAAATGGTATTTCTAGGACTAATGTAATTAATAAATATCCACCACTAATTATATATATTGGTAATTCTTCTAGCCAAATTTTTAATAATTCAAAAAAACTTAAACCCATTCCTTCATACACGTCTTCCATAAATCCCAAAAATAAATATGGCAAAAGAAATGACAATATATTTGCAAAAATAATTACTATTGATGTAATTATAATATTCCGTAAGATATTTATTTTATTCATTATACAAATAAAAGTTATTTCAATTACTATAGTCGATATAATAATCCATGGTAATATTGTAATGGGATTTTTTGTAAACCAAATCCATGAACTATTTGCATATATAGATGTTGTGGAAAATATCAATAAAAAAACAAATGGTAAAATTCTAAATATTCTCAATATCTTTTCTCCCTATATTTACAATATAATACATTTTTCAAATAATGTCAATCGCCATTTCGCATAACTTGTTTTAAATGACGAAAAGTGTCATTTAATGTACCGAAGAACGCATCAATATGCAACTTTGCTAATTATAGCATAAAATCACAAAATGGTGTCATGGGGGTAAATTGCCCTCGGAGATTCTGAATTTAATAGGTAGGGGCGGACTATCTGATCGTCTGGCGTATCTGGCTGTCCTGAAGACCATTGATTGTTTTGACAATCTCAAGCCAATGATTCGCTTCTCTTTCGGATGTGTATGGACCAAGACGCACGCGATATAAATTTCTTCCGTTTATTTCGCGGTTTTCAATAATTGAGACAAGCCCTTTTGAGGAAAGCTGTTCTCTTACGTCTTCCGCGCCAACCATTGAACTGTACGCGCCAATCTGAATCCAGTAATCATTTACCGCTCTGGATGCTGAGGGTCTTGCTGAAGCCGTAGTTGAATTTGTAGTTGTTGTCGTGGTCGTGGTCGTAGGTCTTGCCGCTGTAGTTGTAGTTGTGCTTCTTGGCGCGGGGGTTGTTGTTCTTGCCGCCGGAGCCTGCGTTGTCTGAGTCTGTGTAACAGCCGGAGCTTGCGTAGTTGCTGTAGGCTGTCTTGCTATCTGAGCTTCAGGAATTTCAGTATTTTCGGGAACGGCGGCTGTCGAGGGCACCGGAATACTAATGCTCCTGTTTCCGTTAATATCAACTTCATCAGTGATTGGATCAGGGGCGCTGATAACCGCAGGTTGTACAGGCATAATATCTGGGACGGTTCTCACATTGGACAGCGGAACAGACGGCGAAAAAGCAATTTCCTGTGTCTGCGCTTTTGGCGTTAAAATGACTATCGCTACTGTGATTGTTATTAATAAAAAAACACCTACAGATACTGCAACTAAAAGCAGTTTTCTCATTTCTTTTTCCATAATTACTTAAACCCCTCTATGATCTTGTCGATTCGGCGCTCCAGTCTTTGAGAGCCGGAATATCCATGGTTCTCTACCTTATAAATTTCGGCTTTTATTGATAAATATTGAGTGTTGAAATCCTTTTGGCTGGCAAATCGTCGTAATATTTCCCTAAAGGGGAGCCTGTCCCGCCGCCTTGCCCTGAAAAACCGTGTTAAAAATGGGGCTGTAACCAAAATGATACAATCAAGGGTGTGAAAAACCGAAGAGCGGTGAAGGAGCGCGGCGTTTATCGCGCAGGGGGCTCCTTTTTGGGCGGCTATCCATTCATTTGTCAGGCGGTTGACCGGAGGGTGTACAATTCCTTCAAGAATGGCGAGTTTTTCGGGTTTCCCAAAGACAATCCGCCCCAAAAGCCGCCTGTCAAGAGCGCCATCGCTTCTTTTCAGGTCATTGCCAAATTGGGCGAAAATCGCCTCTTTTTCGCTCTCCAGAACCTGATAGCCCAGTTTATCCACATCAAGGACGGGTATGCCCCGCTTTTCAAGCAGGTCTGCGGCATGGTTTTTCCCGGCGCAATATTTCCCTGTAAGACCGATTATCATATTAATAAAATCGGCAAAAATAACGGTATGGCTAAATACACGTTTTTCGTGTATAATATTAATAGGATATGACAAAGCGAATTATTTATACTGCCGTATTGGTTCTCATTTGCGCCGGATCGTTCTTTTTGGGACTAATGTCATGTGAGACAACAGGCAAAAAGGGTCAGGCGGCGGAACAGCAGGGAGCGGGCACTCAAGGAGCGCAGACAACGCAGGGAAGCGGACAAGAGGCATCTGACGCAGAGAAAAAAGGAGCGGGTGTAGCCTCGTTTTTTTCGGGTATTATTTCGGGAAGAAGTACGCAAAAAGCGCTTGCGGATAAATCCGCTCAGATTATGGATGTTTGGACAGCTTTGAGAACTATGAACGGCGTTATCAACACTTTACAATCAGCGCAGGTAAGGAGCGGTTTCTTTTCTGCCGGAGCCGTGAATCCCCTTGAATCTCTCGCTCCGCTTGACTATGTTTTGGATAAAATATCCGGCAATCTTTTAGGGACATACAACACTGTATCGTTTGAAAAAACCCTGCTCACAATTTCCGCTAAAATAATTTTTCTTATTGTTATTCCGCTTTGCGCTTTAATAGCGATTATAATTCTATGGACGCACAAAGATAAGACAAAATTACAAAAGGTGTTTATCGTATCTGTATTGGTCAGTTTGGTAATTGCGCTTGCCATACCTGTATCGATTCAATTCGCAAACCTGATTGATAACACTATGGTTAAAGGTACTATCAATACACTTACTGCTTCAATAATCGAAAAAGGGAAAACCGCCGAAAACATGGAGAACGCGATACTAAGGGTGAGAAGTACAGGAAACTCAATTATTACTTATACGAATAACGCAAAGAATTTAGCAAATGAAATGATAGAGGACGTAGTTAAATATTATATAATGTTCTTTGTTACCTATGTACTTTTCCCGATTCTTGCGCTTTTGGGTATCTTTTTCCTTACCCGTTATGTTTCGTGGATAATATTGAACAAGCAGAGATAGTATGGATTGGCAAAGGTCTCTGTATTTACTTCCGGGCATACTGCTTGGACTGACCGTTCATGAATGTTGTCATGCCCTTTGCGCCTATAAATTAGGTGACAACACCGCCCGCGATCAGGGGCGTCTTACCTTAAATCCGCTTAAACACATCGATATTGTTGGCTTTATTTTTCTTCTTGTTGTCGGTTTTGGCTGGGCTAAACCTGTGCAATTTTCCCCCGAAAATTTAAAAAATTACAGACGTGATAAGGCGTTAATTGCCGCCGCAGGTCCGCTCTCTAATCTTATTCTTGGCACACTGCTGGCATTATCTACAAAATTGATGCTACATTTGCTTATCAACGGTATTATCAGTCATAGCGAAGTTATCATGACCCTTTTCACTGTTTTATATCTTGCCGCTTACATCAACTTTGTTTTGTTCATTTTTAATCTGATTCCAATTCCTCCTCTGGACGGAAGTCACATTGTTTTCTCCATACTCAACATCTCTTCTGAAACAGAAGCTAAAATCAGAACAATAGGAATGCCTGCTTTGTTTGTCATTTTGCTTGTTCAGAATTTTGCTAATATTACTATTCTCCCGATTGGTAAGGCTATCGATGCCTTAATTAGATTGTTTGGATTAGGAATGCTTTTGTAGACTGACGGCGCAAAGAAGATATAACCAAAAAGTAAGAATTTAACCACGGAGAACACGGAGAACACGGAGGAAGAAGAAATCATACCTAAACTCCGTGTTCCTTCGTGCTCTCCGTGGTTATATTTTCTTCCTCTTTACTCTTTGGCTAATCTCGCCGCACCCTGTTCCCGCACCACCACATCTTTGCTCTTTCCCTCCGTGTTCTCCGTGTCCTCCGTGGTTTTCCTCTTCTTTATTATCTCATTACTCATTGCTCTTCTAAATACTGCCCAATCGCCGCAGTAGAAAAACCTTCCCCTCTTAGCAAAAACTTCAGTGAGCGTTTGATGTCTTCGGTTTTTTCCCCTTTTTTGCCGCCTGCTTTTCTTGCGTGTTTTTTTACAAACCGCGCAAGGAGGGAGTTTTCTGTCTCAGGGTCAAGGGCGGTTTGTAGGGCGGCTTGCGCGTCGTCGTGGTCAATGCCGCGCGCGCACAGGGAAGAAAGCAGTCGGCGCGGAGTGCGCGCGAAGCGCAGACGAGAGCGAAGCCAAAGAGAGGCAAAACGGCTGTCGTTTAAAAGGTTTGCTTTTGTGAGCATAGAAATCACTTCGCTGATACTCGCAGGATCGTGTTTGCGTCTTTCCAGTTTGCGGATTAGACCGTTTGTACACTGCTCCGCTCTGGCTATTAAACGCAGAGCGGCTTTTTCTGCCCTAAGATACGCGGTAGTTGTGCTGTTTTCGCTTTCTTCCAAACTAGCGCTTGGAGAATTGGAAGCGTCTGCGCGCTCCGGGGCGTCCGTATTTTTTACGTTCTACCATGCGAGGATCGCGGGTAAGGTAGCCGTTAGCCCTTAAACTGGCATAATTGGATTGATCAACCTGACAGAGAGCCCGCGAAAGTCCGTGGCGGCAAGCGCCTGCCTGTCCGTTGCTACCGCCGCCGTAAACATTGATTAAAATGTCAAATTTGTTTTCGTTTGCGGTTACCATCAATGGCTGGCGAACCATCTGCACATGTTCTCCCAGAGGGAAATATTCGGCTACATCTTTGTCGTTAATAACGATTTTTCCGCTTCCGTCCCGGATATAAACCCGCGCTACAGAAGTTTTCCTTCTACCAGTACCTATTCCAAGATTCTTAATCATAATACCTCTTATGCCTCAACCGGAACCGGTTTTTGGCTTTCATGGGGATGAGCGGTTCCCGCATAAATTTTTACGTTTTTTGCCATTTTTCTGCCGAGCGGACCTTTGGGCAACATTCCCTTGATAGCGTTTTCAAGCGGCATTGTAGGATGCCTTTCAAATACTTTCTCGAAATTATGGGCTTTAAGACCGCCGATATAGCCTGAATGACGATAATACATTTTCTGCTGGGCTTTTCTGCCGGTTACTATGATTTTATCCGCGTTTATGATTACAACAAAATCCCCAACATCCTGATTGGGCGTAAAAATCACCTTGTTTTTGCCCCGGACAATGGACGCAACCTTAGCCGCTACCCTGCCCAAGACCTTCCCCTCGGCGTTAAGAACATACCACTTACGTTCTGCTGAGGAGGGGTTTGCAAATACTGTCTTCATATCAATAACCTTTTTTCACCTTAAAAATAGTAATAGTAACGGGAACTCTAGGGTACTAAAAAAGCAAAAACGTGTCAATAGCAAAATCTGAAAAAAATTACCGTTTTGAGGCAAGCGCCACGCATCCGCGCGCCATATATATACATAATAATTTTTTGGAGGTTGTTATGAAAAAAATTGACTTTTGCTCCCCGGTTTTTCTCCGGTGGGCGCTCTTTCTTGGGGCTTTTTTAGCCCTGTCCGGCTGTACCGCTGAGAAGCCGGCTGAGGAACCAAAGGCTATCACACTGATGGCATGGAATCTTCATAACCTGTTTGACGGCGTGGATGACGGCGATGAATACAGTGAATTCCTGCAAGCGGCGGGCTGGTCGGCGGAAAAGTACAAGGGCAGGCTAAATTCAATATCATCTGCGATTGGCAAGATTGAGCCCTCGCCTGATATTATGATTTTTGAGGAACTCGAATCCCTTGTGATCCTAGAAGACCTCGCGCTCGTCCTGCCAAAGGGCTATCTTTGGGCTCATTTTGCAAAAAATAACGGCTCGGCTATAGGGCTGGGTATTTTAAGCCGTCTTCCTATGGTGGACGTGAAAGCCCATTCGATTAATATTTACGGCGATGTTATCCCCCGCCCTGTTCTGGAAGCTCGTTTTCAAACCGAAGACGGCGATTTTTTGGTTTTTGCCTGCCATTGGAAGTCAAAAATCGGCGACTCTGACGTAACCGAAAATATCCGCATGGCTTCTGCCAGGGTGATTTTACGCCGTATTCGGGAAGTATGGGAAAGTGAGCCGGAAGTTGGGGTTATTGTCGCCGGGGATTTAAACGAAAACTATGATGAGTTTTACAGGCAGGGCTCAAAAAGAATTTGCGCCCTTGTTCCCGATGACCCAGTCTCTTTTTCGCTGTCCAATGTAAACACGGCGGGGCAAAAGGACTTTATCGTTATCAGCGGAAATAAGCCTCCGCTCCCCGTCCACTTTCCTGAGGGAACCATTTCTCTATTTTCCCCATGGATGAGCGATCTTGAAAACGGCAGTTTTTTTTACAAAAACGACTGGGAAACTATCGATCACTTTTTAATTTCCGGTCAGTTTTGGGACAATTCAGGCTGGGAATACGAAGGGGCATTTGTCGCAAACTTTGAACCTTTTGCAAATTCAAACGGAGTGCCGGTTCCATATAACTCGCGGTCAGGTTTTGGGTTAAGCGACCATCTACCGTTAATAGTTACATTAAGATTGGTGGGCGGCGATTAAGCGGAGCCTTATTTTTTAGCGGCGGTTTTCGCATCCAGTGTGTTAAGGACTGCTTTTAATCTGTCTTTCTCAATTAGATCGATAAGCCGCGCTTCTGTGTATCTTTTGGCTTCGTCTGTGAATTGACCGATGGTGATACAAACGCCCTTCCCGGCTTTTACCTCTTTTAGGTGGGAATGGAAGTCTCTGACGATAAGCTCCCCTATTGAACCTTGCGATCTGACAAACCGGAACATGACTACGTCCGACCATTTTGACGTATCAATTTCGGAGAGTATGTCTACCCATTCGTTTTTGTTTACGGTTATATTTGTTATCTTTACTTTTGCCTTGGGATAATAAAATATTACGATTTTACGGCAGAGGGCGACAAAGTCCGCAGAAGAGCCCATCGTGAATGTTTGCATGTTACGGTTGGCGTTTAATTCAAGATATTTGCCTAAAAGAATATTTACGTCTTTATATGAAGGATTTTCAGCCTGTAATTGTTTTAGGTAAGGGATTGCCTTGCCAATTTCGTTTAACTTAATATATGTTGTCGCAAGTTTATAGCGCAGTTCAGCCAGAATATCAGCTTTTATATTCAAGTGTTTTAAGCCGATTTCAAAATCCTGAATTGCCGCTTCATACTGCCTTGTTTCCAGATGGATTGTTCCCGTAGTAAGACAACAGCTTGGTCCCATTACCGGATCAGCGCGCAGGTGGTTATAGATACGCAGAGCTTGATCAACCTGATTGGCTTCATGGTAACATTCCGCCAGCGTAAAAAGCGATTCCTTGTCTTCAGGGGCAAGGTCTATCGCTTTACGGATAAATGTCATCGCTTCTTTGGGTTTTTTCAATCTAAAGAGGGCATGCCCAAGATAGCGCAAAACAGCCGGGCTTTCCGGGTCTTGAATTCGCGCCTGTTGCAGAAGCTGAACGGCTTTTTCATAGTTCTTTTTTTCAAACTCAAGAGCGCCCAGCTCGTAATTCACCTCAAAATTGTCCTGCCTAAAGGTTCTCGCCATAGAAAAGCCTTTGTAAGCCTGATCCAGTAAATTAAGTCTTCGCGCTGAAATGCCGTAACGCAGGAATACTTCAAAACCATCAATTCCCGGAATATTGCGGTTTGCTGTAACTTTTTCTGCCAGAGATTCAAAACTTTTATAGGCTTTATCCCAGTTCTTATCATCAAAATATGAACTGGCTATTACATAGAGCGCTTCAATATCATCCGGGTTTTGAGAAAGCCGCTTGGACGCCTCTCTTATCGCCGCTTCACGATTTCTGGAAGACTTCAACGCTCCAAGTGAAGAACCGCGGGTCATATTCATCACCACTAAAATTATGGTTACAACTATAATTAAGGCTATTATCCCAATTACTACAGACATATTCTTAATTATCGGTTATTTCTATATTTTTTGAAACTGAATTTGCCGATAATTAATAGGAATTGACCTAAAACAGAGGACAAATTGCGATTTGAGCGCAGTTTGCTCTTGACAGAAGGTAAATTTAGGCTAAAATTTATAAAAGGCTGTTTTTTTACAGCAAGGGAAAAGGAGCAATCTAATGGCATCAAAAATAGGCATTAAGATCGCCAATGGTGAATTTTACCCAATAATGGAGGAAAATTCACTAATAAGAAAAAGGCTGATTCTTACTACAGTTCATGATAATCAACTCAGCGTTCAGATTGACCTATACAGAAGTTCAGAAAGCGTCATGGCGGACGCTCAATATATCGGCAGTTTGGTTGTTGAGAACATCAAACCAAAACCCAAGGGAGACCCCTCCATAGAAATGGTGATTTCTTCCAATAGCAACGGTGACATAATTGCCGATGCTATCGACCTTGATACAGGAGCCGGCGGTGAACACTATGTGTTGACGGTCTCCTTAAAGTCGCTTGATGAAACCTCTCGTGATATAAAAATCACCGACTTTGAGCTGGAATCCAACGAAGAGCCGCCTTCGAGCCTGTATCAGCACGCTAAAGAGATACGGCAAAAAGGTTCAAAATCCGGGCTTATTGTACTGCTGATACTTCTTCTTATTCTTGGGGGCATTGCCGTATGGCTGTTCTTATTTGATGGCATGGACACTGTACGCTCAATAATTGATAAGCAGACGATTGTAAAGACACAGCCTGCCAAAACCCAAGAGCCGGCAAAAGACCCGGAGCCTGTAAGGCAGTCTGATCCGGAACCTGCAAGACAGACCGAACCTGTCAGACAAACCGAGCCTGTCCAGCAGGTAGTCGAGCCTGCGCCTGTAATTCAAGCGCCTGCAACGCCTCCTGCGCAGAGACAGCAAACCGGAAGAACTCGTAATGCGCCGGTCTTTTCCTACAATATTCCCACTACTATTCCCAGAGAGGGCGTTAATTATACGATTCGCTGGGGCGACACATTATGGGATATTTCAGAGGCGTTTTATCGTAATCCGTGGCTTTATCCAAGGATCGCTCAGCATAACAATATCCGCAACCCGAATTTGATAATTTCCGGCAGGACGATACGCATTCCTCCAAGAAATTAGCGGTGTAAATACCAAACTGCGAAGTCGTACAAGGAAAAGGATGCTAAGACATATTTTGAATTACTTTGCTCGCTTTAGCTGTCTTAGCGTTTTTCTTTTCCTCTTAGTCTTGCTTTGCTCTTGTACGTCTGTAGCTGAAAAAAATGAATTTTATCTGGGGCTTTTAGTTTCTGATAACAACGCCGAAAAAGTAAGGCTGTTTGAAAAAGCTCTTTCAAATAAAAACGAATATGTCAGGCAGGCGGCGGCTGAAGAACTCGCTATTTTAATGTCAAATGGGATAAATCTCTCTAACAGTACAATGACGAAGGTTCGCCGTGAAGTACGCGGCTGGTGGAAAGACGCTCTTGACGTTACGAGAAATAAGCCAAACAGGGAAGATGCTCTTTCTTTTTTGTTTAGAAGCGAACAAACCTCGGCGTCTTTTAATGCGGCGCGGCTATATGTTCTGCGTGAATGTCAAAAACGGGAAAATTTCTTTTCGCTAAGCGAGTATGCCGCAATTCACGGACATCATGCTGTTGCCGAGTTACGGTACGGTGATGCGGTAAAATATTTCCGTCTTTTTCAGGAAGACGGAGAATGGACGGAACAAATACCTCTGTTATTTATTGAATACCCTGTTTTAATTAATGATCTGGGGCGGGCGTTTCAATACAGTCGAACGGAAAGTGAAGGCTCCGCTCTTTTTATAAAATGGGAAACAAATCTTAAACATGAAGAAACCGGTATGCCGGACTTATTTAATGAACAACGGTATAGGCTCATTTTTTACGCAGGGAGAAATACACTTCGTTTAAGCAGACAGAGCGCCCTTGCCACCTCGCTCTTTGAACGGGCTATACCTCTTTTGGAATCAAGCGAACAACGCGATGCATGTATGTGGTACTTATTAGATTTATCGTTAACTGAATCTACCGATGCTTTTATTGAGCGGCTGGAACAATTTATTCCCAATTGGGATCGTGACAGTTATTTTAATGACATTCTGGAAAGATTTTTACATCAGCTTGTAACAAGGCGCGAATGGACAAAAGTAATTAAAACTTTTGCTTTGATACAAAACAGCGGAGCTGTCGCCGCAAAAACAAGTTATTCATGGGTAATAGCGCGTACTATTCAAGACGACCTTCTTTCCGCACAAGAGAAGCGTTTAGCCGCGTCAACGGCAAATGTTGAATCGGTGAACACTTCGACATATATGAATATTTCGTATAACATGGGCGTTGTCTTTTATGTGCCTACTCTTTATTACCGTTATTTAACCGCAGACTTTCTTGGACGACCGTTCGTTGAATTCGCTCAAACACCTGCTACGCCGGAAAACTCTTCCCCTTCTTCTGCTTTGCGTTTCTTACTTGGGTTTTTTAATAATGGAGCCGCTGAGTTTGCCCTTCCGTATATAAGAGCGATGGAAAAAGAGCTGACTCCCGAAGAATTGCGTATCATGGCAGAGGCTCTTAACGGAGCGGGTTTGTACGCTCAATCTATGGGACTGGTAGCCCTTTACATTAACACAGAGGATTATATTAAGGACAGGCGCGATTGGGAATTATCGTTTCCGCGTCCTTTTATTGAATTGATTGAAACGCGCGCTCAGGAATACGAGCTTTCCGCGCCGCTCCTTCTTGGGCTTATTCGCACAGAAAGCGCGTTTAGAAGCAGTGTAGTTTCGCGCGCGGGAGCGGTTGGGCTTATGCAGTTGATGCCGTTTACAGCGAGGGACATGGCAGAGCGTCTGCGCCGTGAAGGCATTAAGGATTATTTTAACGAGGATAACACTGTTGATTCGACCGATCCGTCTTTAAATGTTCACATTGGCACATATTATTTTAAACACTTAATGGGGCGTTTAGACGAAACCATACTCGCTCTTATGGCTTATAACGGCGGACCAAACCGTGTAAACAACTGGCGGCGCGCCAGCAGGCTCCCCTTGGATTTGTTTGTAGAGACCGTCCCAATTCTTGAAACCAGAGATTACGGCAAAAGGGTTTTAGCCGCCGCAAGAATTTATGAAGAGCTGTATTACCGTGATTAGCCGCCGAGCAGGGCGTTTTCCAACTGTACTCTGGGACTGCCGTTTTTAGTTATTGTTTTCGCGGCGGTGATAAAGGCGGGCAGATTTCGCCCTGTCCTCTCATAAAGATCGCTATAAAAATTATCTTCCGCGTGATACAGCCTAAAAAGTTCAAGGTAGGCGTTGTTTATTGGCAGTTCAGAAAAGCCCCGAAAATTATCGCTTGAAAAACGGCTTTCGTACTCAGCGTCAAACCGCTCCTTCGCGGCATTAATTATCCGCTCTTTTTCGGCTAATATTTCTTCCCTGCTGTTTCCGCTTGAATAAAGAACATTCAACTCCGCGATCAATTCCTGAACGAAAGAGACATAGCTCTGACTATCGGTATTTGAAGCAAGCATTTGTCGGTACTCTTCGGAATCCAAGCCGTAGCGCATTTCCATGTAAAGCCGCCCCCCTTCGCTCCCGATAAATTCCGCAAGCTCCTCGTTAAACTGCGCCTGCCCTTTTATAAATACGGTAGCATGAACCAGCTCATGGATAAGAAGGTCAGCTAATCTTGCAGGAGAATAATCGCGCATATATGAATAGAGAGGGTCGGTAAACCAGCCCAGAGTACTGAAGGCGTCCACTCCCCTCACCCAGACATCAAGGTCTTTTTTTTCAAGATTCGCCCTCTCCCTGCGAGCGCCGTCAACATTGAAAAACCCCTTGTACGGCAGTCTTCCGACAACGGGATAATCCCACTCATGGCGGCGGAAGGAATCTTTTGCCGAAGCTGAAACCACCGCCGCGAGATAGTTTCTGTCAAGTTGAACATAGCGGGTGTAATTTTTACTGTCCGCAAGACCCAATTCTTCAATAGCAAACGCGCGGATATCCGTTATGAGCCGCACAAAATCCTCATCTTCGGTCTGCTCCAGCGGAACCGCCCGGTTCAAGTAACCAAGCAAGGTCATGCCCTGCGTGAGTGAATAACAGCCCGAAAACAAGCCGCAGACAGCAATAAGCAGAGCGGCAGAGGCAATCACCGGCAGGAGCGAAAGAGACGATTGAAAGTTAAAAATTTGGAATATATCGTTTTTCTGCATTACTGATTTTAGTTTAGCAGATTTAAGGGTTTTTCAGAAAGCCCTGATTATTGGAGTTCTTTCACTGCTTTTTTTATGGATTCCAAATGTTCCTGTATTTTAGGCAAATGCTGGCAAATAATTTCTATTGGTTTTTCATTGTCTTGTACCGCGCCATTGGCGAGATATTCAACAGATGTGTTGAGCGAAGCCGCTATACGAATAGCCTCATTCACTCTTGGATATATGCTCTTTGAAATCCATCCCTGAAAGGTATTAAAACTAATAGCCGAATTCTTAGCTACCCATTCATGAGTGGTATTCTGTAATTTTATCTCTTTTTTGACGTTTTCCCAAAAAATTGAAGCGTCATCAACCATATTAGGGTCTATTTTAGAGGAAAAAACGTAAAAATCTGTCTAAACAGACATAAAAAACATTGACAAATAAGTCTATTTAGATATATTATTCTTAATATATGTCTAAATAGACAAATATTCAACATTCGTATGGATGTTGAAAGGTTCGGTCTAAAAGAACCGCAAAGGAGTTTTTTATGAAAAAGATTGTTTATCTGTTTTTAGCCGTTTTTATCGTTTTTTCCTTTATTTCATGTGAAGAAGAAAGTGATAGTATCGCAACACCAAAAATACCTGAATATAGTTTTGCAAGAACTAACATTTCAGGTACTCAATATTATACAATTACAATATATGATACAGGAGAATTTGTCGGAGTTGATTTTTTTTACTCTCCTACAAAAAACGGTATCTGGAGACCTTTTTCATCATTTGAATCTTACTATTCTCAAAACGATTTTCAGTCTTTCAGAATACCTGCTGATTTCAATGGGGGAAGAATCGGATTCCGCCTAACTTATATTAACCAGCCTTATACTTCAACAAAAATCATATCTGCAGATGTCTTTTATTTGTCTCAGTAATAATTTATACCCCCCCTTCGGGGGGGGGGGGGGGGGGGGTTTACCTTTTTAGCCTAAACAACCGGAGATTAAGACAGCGCAATAATAAAATCACCAAATCAGTATTAATATTTTATTTGGTATCGCCTACCACAAAATTTGAGGCATCATTGATTTTGGAAAAAAGAACTGGTTTTGGAGAATCAATTTCTTTAATCAAAGTTTCGATTTCTTCATTGGTTAATTTTAGGGCTTTGTATTCTGTACCGATGTATATGGAATTAAAGTAAGCTGAAACCGCCTCTGTAAATTTTTCAATAGCAGAACCATCTTTGGCTTTGTAATATTTACCATGTTTACAGTTCTTAAACGGACATTTCATAAATTCCTGAAGATTCATCGACTGCTTTCTATTAACAGTTTCAGGGATTAGGGTAGAAAGAAATTCTTCTTTCCATTTGTGGTAACTTCGATCTATTTGTGCAAAATTAAAGCATGTATAGTATCTGCACCCGATATTAGATATTTCAGTTACTTTATTATCATTAGGTTTACCTTGATAAAAACTGACAGGTACGCCCTGTGAACCTTCTTCAATTCCCATGTTGAGATGTCTAATTTGATTTATATAGAAATATAAAGGACTTACATAACCGTTGTTCTTCCTGTCCTGCTGAAGAACAAGTTGGTTTATTTCTGTGTAAACAAAACGTTCAATATCTATATTAATAGAGTAATCTATACCTACTCTATTCTGTTGTAAAACAGAATTCCCGCCTTTTAAAGGAAGAAGAAGCATTTCTTTGATTTTTTTAAAGTAATTCTTACTTACTATCTTTCCGTTTTCCATAATTTTCTCTCCCAAAAAAATTATAATATAATAGCTTCAACGAAGCATTTAAACAATTTTATCTTCTGGGTTACTATATTTTAATATTATAAAATCATGGTTTTTTGTCAATATTTCCTCTGAAAAATATATTTTATTGCTTTTATTTTAAGTATTCAGCATATAGCCCGATTTACATATAATCCTTAAAGTCTTCAAGAGGTGCGTCAAAATCATCCGCCATATGGAATTGTCCTTTAGCACAGCCAAACACGGGTGTTATCTTTTGTTCAGTCTCCGCCGGAGTAAAGGTAAGAATAGTCCTTCCAGCCGGTATTTCACGAGGAACTTCGGTTATCAAACGGTGGTCAACCGGAACTTCTACGGTTTGCGTAACGCTCATATAATAAATATAGCATAAAACGATGAAAAGAAAAAGGAAACAAATTTACCACCCTCCCCTACTCCCTAACTTGCAAAAAAATCCGTTTTATTCTATATTGCTAGTAGCTTCCTTTTATGGAAATATGTACGAACAGCGTCTCTTTAACTGCGCCAATGGGAGTATTTTGTAAAAATTTTGGAGGAATGTATGACTAGACCGGTAACGTTATTTTCGGGACAATGGGCGGATTTGCCCTTTGAGAAGTTTTGCGAAAAAGTAAAATCTTTTGGCTATGACGGGATTGAAATAGCCTGCTGGGGAGACCATCTGGACTTGAAAAAGGCGGCAACCGACCCCAAATATGTCGAAGAACGGAAAAATATCTTAAAAAACTACGGTCTTAAAGTTTGGGCTATCGGAACCCATTTGGTCGGTCAGTGCGTCGGCGACAATCCCGACCCCCGTCTGAACGGGTTTGCCCCCTCAAATCTTGCCGGAAAACCCGAAGAAATCCGCAAATGGGCTATTCAGGAAATGAAGTACGCCGCCGCCGCCGCAAAGAATTTGGGCGTAAAAGTCGTTACCGGTTTTATGGGCAGTCCGATTTGGGCTTACTGGTACTCTTTCCCCCAAACCACAGAGCAGATGATCAATGACGCATACGCGAATATCATAAAACTCTGGACACCCATTTTTGACGAGTTCGACAAGAACGGCGTAAAGTTCGCCCTTGAAGTTCATCCCACAGAAATTGCCTTTGACTACTACTCTGCCGAACGGCTCCTTAAAGAATTCAAAAATCGTAAAACTTTGGGTTTCAATTTTGATCCTTCGCACCTTATCTGGCAGGGCGTTACTCCGCACATTTTTATACGGGATTTCCATAGACAAATTTTACACGTCCACATGAAAGATACAGCGGTAACCCTTGACGGTAAAGCGGGAATTCTCGGTTCTTTCCTTACCTTTGGCGATGTCAGGCGCGGCTGGAATTTCCGTTCGCTTGGGCACGGCGATGTTGACTTTGAAAATATTATCCGCGAATTGAACGCAATCAATTACAAGGGACCGCTTTCAGTTGAATGGGAAGATTCGGGTATGAACAGAGAAGCCGGCGCGAAAGAAGCGTGTGATTTTGTCAAGAACATAAATTTCTCGCCGTCCGATGTCGCATTTGATGACGCGCTAAAAACGGAATAATGGTGAAAGATTGGGGCGGCTATTCAGCCGTCCCATTTGTCGAATACGGAAGGCTGTTTTTTGGACGATTAACTCAGCGGGAGAGTGCTACCTTCACACGGTAGAAGTCACTGGTTCAATCCCAGTATCGTCCAAAAAATAGGTTTGAGGTTGATATGGGGGTAGTAATGAAAAAAACAGCTATCGTCTTTTTTTGTATACTCTTATTATTAAATGCTTGTAATAAAAAAAATACATTCCCGAGTTCAAAGCAGAAGAGCAATAAACAAGAGCATGTAGGGGGTTAACCCCCTACATGAAAACGGTTTTAACCTGTAAGGTTTTGTTACCTAGCAAAAACAAACAGGAGAGCCGTT
>JAIRUQ010000077.1 GCA_031254315.1 Treponema sp. | reverse complement strand
TTCACGATAAGTAGCGCTATGCCGCCAGCCACCACAACCGCACCGCCGATGATCGCAATTAACGCCCCAAACGGCAGGGATTGCGAATCTTTTCTGGTTTCAAAAACTTCGTCTGTTTGACTTATTCCAGCGGCGGTTTCATCGGTATCAAGAAGAGGAGAGGGAGCTTCAATAACAGGAAAGATGTCTGTGTAAGTTCTCGTCATATCAATACCAAGAGGAGGTGGATAGTCCATACTGCCATCCGCGCGTCGAGGCCAGATAACACGGGTTAAATCGACAGATTCTTCTTGAACAATTCTATAAATTACATTTACAAAATATTCATCAACACCTATTAAAGTACATATTTTTTCAGGGTTGTTATTGAAAAAAACGTCCATATAATCCCCGTCAATTTTAAAAATAAACTGATATGTTTCTCCCTCATTGAATATTGTATTCCAATGGCTTTGAGGTAAAGAATTTTTTTTGTCTGTACAAATACATTGTATTATTATAGCGGCATTATTCTGCTCCTGTTTTGTTGTTGTAAAATAAATATAATCACAGTCCAATATGTAGCTAATTTCAATCAAATTATTTCGTATATAGAAATCTGTCAGCACAGAATAATGCCACCACCATGGATCACCAGATAGCCAAGTATCTTTTACAGTATCATCGTATTGCTCCTGCCAGAACGGCTCATATTTATACAAAGGCTCCCTTCGTTGTTCAAAAATAATATCCTGATAATAACTGAATATCCAACGTCTTGCGGCAAATGAAACTGACAACGGCTGGTTATCCTGTAATAGAATATTGTTTGCCTGTATCCAGCCCTCTTGCCCTTGTTCTGTTTTTACTAAAACTTCATGGGCACGATTAGTACCAGCGCCAATATTACGATGAGAGCTTCTGATGCTTCCTTGGAAAAAAACCTGTTCCCCTACTGATACTCTTGCCGCTATCCCCCCACTGCTACGATCCAATTCACTGTCTTGTGTTACCACATAAACAATTTCATCGCAGAAGATAGCAGTGCTAAGAATGGGCATAATAAAAGCAAATAAAAATACCTGTTTCATAGTTTAACTCTCCAGTGGCTCACTATGATTATACGGCTCAAAAGGAAATTTATCAACGAATAAACGTGGTTTTATAGGAGGGAAAATGAGCAAAGTGGTGATTAGAGGGCGAAGCGTGAGAGGGAAATATTTTCTTGCTTACCGTTACTTTTTCCGCTTCACGATAAACAGCACTACACCGCCAGCCACCACAACCACACCGCCGATGATCGCAATTAACGCCCCAAACGGCAGGGATTGAGAACCTTTGTCACTTTGAATAAAATCGTCTGTTTGGCTTACTTCAGTAGCGGTATTGCCAATGGTGTAACTAATATCCGGTTTCTTAATCTCTTCCAAATGCACATCAAAGCACCAGCCTGTATACCCGGTACTGCTTATTACCTTTACCCATGAGCCACTTATACCGCTAATAGTAGAGATGGAGCCTGTTTCAATTACCTGTACCTCCGTATTTCTTGGCAAAGTAGTAACCAGCTTTGCCGCAGTATTAGCGGAATCCTGCAGACGCAGGCTGTCAGTGGTGCGGTGAGTTGCTATGTAGTTTGACATATTAAGAGGAGGCGGATAGTCCATACTACCGTCCGCACGGCGTGGCCAGATAATACGAGTTAAATCGACATATTCTCCTTGAACAATTCCCGTAACTACATTCATAAAATAGTCATCAACACCTATAAGCGTGCATATTTTTACCGGGTTGTCATCTAGAAAAACATCCATGTAATCTCCGTCAATTTTAAAAACAAACTGATACATTTCACCCGTATTGAATATTGTATTCCAATGGCTTTGAGGGCATAAACTCCTCTTATATGTACAAATACATTGTATTAATATAGAGGTATTATCCTGCTCCTGTTTTGTTGTTGCAAAATCAATATAATCACTAAGCAATATGGCTTTAATCATAACCAAGTTGTTTCGTATATAGAACTCTGTCGGATTATTAAAAAACCCCCACCATGGAAGACCACCTATAGCTGTATATTTTACAGCCTCATTGTAATCATCTAGCCAGAACGGCTCATATTTATACAAGGCAACTCCCTGGCGTTCAAAAATAATATCCTGATAATAACTGAATATCCAACGCCTTGCGGCAACTGAACTTGATAACGGCTGGTTGTCTTTTAATAAAATATGGTTTGCCTCTATCCAGCCTTCTTGCCCTTGTTCAGTTCTTACTAGAATTTCATTGGTACCATTAACACCAGAACGAATATTACGAGTAGAAACTTTAATTCTTCCTTGATAAAAAACCTGTTCACCTTCTGATATTATTGCTATCCCCCTCCCCGTCTCAGGGTCATCCAATCTACTTTCTTGTATTACCATGTAGACAATTTCATTACTCTGTGTTATTTCATTGGCAGTATCATCGCAGAAGATGGCGTTACAAAGCATGGACATAATAAAAGCAAATAAAAACACCTTTTTCATAGTTTAACTCTCCAGTGGCTCGCTATGATTATACGGCTCAAAAGGAAATTTATCAACGAATAAACGTGGTTTTATGGGAGGGAAAATGAGCAAAGTGGTGATTAGAGAGATTTGCGTACAATGGTAGGAGGTGAGTGAGGACTCCGATAAGAAAATTTAACCACGGAGAGCACGGAGGACACGGAGGCTCGCTTAGATTTCTTTCTCTTCCTCCGTGAACTCCGTGGTTTAATCTCTTCTCTTCCATTGCTCATTGACTTGACTCAATCCCTAATTAGAGAAATAATATAATATGTTAAAGATAACCTTCCTCGGCGCAGGTAGTACAGTTTTTGTTCGCAATGTACTTGGCGATTGTATGTCAAGCGAGGCGCTTAGAGAATGTGAAATCGCTCTGTACGACATTGACGCATCAAGACTCAAGGAAAGCGAGCGTATTTTATCGGCGATAAATAAAGCGAAAGGCGGACATTCAAAAATCGCCTGTTATGCCGGAGCGGAAAATTTAGAAAACGCGCTTAAAGACTCTTCCTTTGTGGTAAACGCCGTTCAGGTTGGAGGCTACGATCCTGCTACAATCGCCGATTTTGAAATCCCCAAAAAATACGGACTGCGTCAGACCATTGGCGACACAATCGGCATTGGCGGCATTATGCGCGCGTTACGGACAATTCCCGTTCTGGAACAATTCGCACGTGCGATAGAAAAAGTCTGCCCCGACGCATGGTTTCTCAACTACACAAATCCAATGTCAATGCTGACAGGCTTTATGCAGAGATATACGGGAGTGAAGACCGTCGGGCTATGCCACAGCGTACAGGTTTGTTCAAAACTTCTTTTAGAATCACTTGATATGAAAGACAAACTTGACGGAAGACGTGAATTGATAGCCGGAATTAACCACATGGGGTGGCTGTTGGAAATAAGCGACAAAGACGGCAATGATCTCTACCCAGAAATTAAAAAGAGAGCGAAAGTAAAAAATGCCAATGAAAAGCATTGGGACATGGTTCGCTACGATTATATTGATAAACTTGGTTACTACTGCACAGAATCAAGCGAGCATAACGCCGAATACAATCCGTTTTATATAAAATCAAAATATCCGCAGTTAATCGGCAATTTTAATATTCCGTTAGATGAATATCCTCGCAGATGTATCGAGCAGATCAACGGATGGAAAGCCGAATATGAAAATCTTGTAAAATGCGATACCCTTGAACATAAAAGGTCGCATGAATACGCCTCTTACATAATGGAATCCATAGTTAAAGGAAATTCTTATAAAATAGGCGGAAATGTTATAAACAACGGATATATCGAAAACTTGCCTTCTGAAGCCTGCGTTGAAGTTCCCTGTTTTGTTGACAATTCCGGCATAAAAGCATGTCGTGTAGGAAGGCTTCCCGTTCATCTTTCTGCGATGAATATGACGCACATCAATGTTCATTTAACTGTGATAGAAGCCGCCGTTACAAAAAGCCTCGATCACGTCTACCATGCCGCGATGCTCGATCCCCATACCGCCTCCGAGCTGTCCATTGATGACATTCGCGCTATGGTAGATGATTTACTCAATGCACACAGCGCGTGGCTTCCAAAGTACAAATAGGTCTGTTGCGCTATCTGCGATTTTCCTTATCGTCAATACTTTGAAGGACGATCTGCGCCAGTCTCTTAAAATGCTGAGGGAGCAGTTCTTCATCAGGAGAATTGTAGTATTCAAGCAGGGCATTCAGTTCCGCGCGGGCTTGCTCATACTTTTTCTGCTTATAATGAATATTCGCGATGTGGTACTCCGCTGTAATAACAAGGTCGATATTACTGCGGTTACGGTCATACAGCGCCTGATAGTACTGCAAAGCCGCGTTATAACGGTTTCTATCGAGGGCTTCCTGCCCGCGCTGTATCAATTCCGCCGCCGACGTTTCATCGGTGATATTCACCGCCGTGCCGCACGCGGAAAGCAAAAGAGCGACAATCAATGTAAAAAAAACTTTGTTCATAGGTATAGTATAACAGTAACAAATAGAGATGTCCAGAGTACTAATAAGAATATTAACCACGGAGGACACGGAGAGCACGGAGGAAGAGGCAGAATTCATACCAAAACTCCGTGTACTCCGTGGTTTAATCTCTTCGTGTTTTCTTCTCTGCGTGAGATATTGGGAAGAATGTTTTGTAGATATTTAGTTGTTACAGAGTACTAGCGTTACAAGATAGCGTTATTGTCGATTTTAGCTCGAAACTCCAAAGAATTGCCCATTGAGCCGAACAATGCTGATTTTATAACAAATCTTGAGATACACGTAGATACAGGACAGGCAGGTCGTGGGCATGGAAAGCGCACCTTTAAATGGCTTTCCTTGTCTAATCAGCTATAATGCCTTTTTCAACCTGAAAAATATGCTATACTGTCTGAGTGGCAGATGATTTTTCATGGACTGTTAGCAGAATATAAGTTTTTATAGCATTCTTTTCAAGAGATTTATATGGAATTGATGTTTGTTATTATTTGTGGTATCGCTATATTTTTAACGCCTATTTTTACGACAGGAGAATGCTCAAAAATAAAATATATTATAAAAATGTTAATTGTTAGTATTATAGAAACATTTTTTATTTTATGGATATTTTCGTCTTTTGTACCTGATGGTATATGGGCTGACACCTTTAATATAGTATTATCTATGTATTCTCTATTATATGTCTATAATACTGTAATCACAGTAAAAAGATGTCGTTCTAATTGTTTAAAAAAATATAATTTAATTACCCCTTTTCTCCAATTTGTAAAATTATTTATGTTTTGTTGTATTGTGGCAATTGGTTCAATGGGTGATGGTCTTCGAGTTATATGGTTTATCCTAATATTCTGGACAACTATAATAAATATTGTTCAGGTTACATATTTATCTACCTATAAAATAAAAGATCATAAATTGACAAATAATGAAAATATGGTATAATGTGACATGAGAAAGATACTATTCGCTTTTTTTCTTATCATTATTCTGATCGGCTGTAATCGTGAAAACCGTAACAGTAACACGACAATAACGCCTTCAAATATTGAATTGACTACAACCGCCGGCAGTGCTGAAAATGCCATAGATAATGTTGAAGAAAAACCTGTGCCTGTAACCACACAGCAGTTTCCTTTCCCTTTCGTATCTGTGTCCGCAGGCTCCATGTACAGTGCGGCTATTGCCGCAGATGGTTCGCTTTGGACTTGGGGACTTAACTATTTAGGTCAACTTGGCGACGGCACGGGCGGAGGCGGTTGGATAGACACTTTTCAGATGGACCGCAGTGGTGACCGTTTCACTCCTGCTCAAATAGGTACAGAGACTGACTGGGTTTTTGTGTCTGCCGGCGGTATGCACTGCACAGCAATCAAAGCTGATGGTTCACTCTGGGCATGGGGGGATAACCGTAGCGGTCAACTCGGCAACGGCTCAAATACCGGAAGCGCCACTCCTATTCAAATGGGAACAGATACTGAC
This sequence comes from Treponema sp., assembly GCA_031254315.1. Lineage (GTDB taxonomy): Bacteria > Spirochaetota > Spirochaetia > Treponematales > Breznakiellaceae > WQXQ01. The sequence continues at coordinate 15,935 of JAIRUQ010000077.1, read as the reverse complement.
TGGGCGTTTGTGTCTGCGGGTTCCTTTTACAATATGGCTATCAAAACAGACGGTTCACTCTGGGCTTGGGGGCACAGCTATCTTGGGAACTTTGGTGATGGTACAACAACATCAACAACTCGTACTACTCCAGTTAGAATAGGTACGGAAAATAACTGGGCTTCCGTATCTGCCGGATATGAGCTTACTGCGGCAATTAAAATGGACGGCTCACTTTTTGCATGGGGCGAAGGTGGACATGGGATAAAAATTGGCAGTACCCCAGTCAAAATAGGGTCAGAGACAAAATGGGCTTCTGTGTTTACCGGTAGCGATAACCATATCGTAGCCATACGGACAGACGGCTCACTCTGGGCTTTTGGATTTAATTTGATGGGACAGCTTGGTGACGGCACAACAACAGATCGTACTACTCCAGTCAGAATAGGAACAGATAATAACTGGTCATCTGCTTCTTTAGGCGGTCATTACAACAGTGGAGGATATACCATAGCCGTCAAAACAGATGGATCGCTTTGGGCATGGGGAAGTAATGGATACGGTCAATTCGGAGATGGTACTACAAGCGAGCGTTGGATTCATATCCCCACCAGGATAGGGACGGATAATGACTGGGCAGTTGTGTCTACAGGCGGTTCTCATACCGTAGCTATCAAAACTAATGGTTCGATCTGGTTCTGGGGTGTTGAGTCAGGAGAGTATGGTCCTTTGGACGCGTTTATCGTCTATTCACAGAGTTTAGTTCCTGTTCGGGTTATGCCATAAGGCGCGAAGATATTTATATATGCGTTATGCGATAATATAATAATAACCGTATACTATCAACAGAAATATTAGCGGCATATACTAAATATTTTTGGTTAATGTATGTTAAAAAATGTTTTGTTGGTACAGGCGACTAAGCTCCTGTTCTGTCATGCAATCCCGCTTTTTTCGCTCTCATCTCTAATTGACGATTTATCCTTAAAAGTGCATAATTCCCCTATGGTTGCAGGTGTTATCGGCGCGACAGGTTATGCCGGCGCTGAGTTGGTGAGGCTCCTTTCGGGTCATCCCAAAGTTGACAAATTAGCGCTTTCCTCGGTGAGTTTTGAAGGCGAACAAATACAGGACATTTATCCCAATTTTTTGGGCAGAGTCAAAGGCTCGCTCCTTAAAGCCGAAGAAGTTATCGCCGCCTCTGACGTGGTTTTTTCTGCGCTTCCGCACGCGGTAGGGGAGCCGTTTGCCGCCGCCTGTTCAGAGCGGAAAATTCACTATGTCGACCTTTCTGCCGACTTTCGTTTTGATGATGACGAGGATGTGTACAGCGCGTGGTACGGAAAAAATTATCAGTTTCCCGAACTGCATAAAAAATCAATTTATGGTCTTCCTGAGCTTAACAGGCAAAAAATAAAAGAGCTTTCTGCCGCCGGAAGCGTGATAATCGGGAACCCCGGCTGTTATCCGACAGGCGGCTCACTCGGCGCGTTTCCCGCTTTGGCAAAGGGGCTTTATGGCGAGGGCGCGATCATCATAGACGCGGCATCAGGCGTTTCAGGCGGCGGCAGAGAGCCGTCCCGATCCTTTCACTACCCTGAGTGCGCCGATTCTCTCGCGCCGTACAAAGTAGCGTCCCACAGACATTCGCCTGAAATAGCGAGAAATCTCTCCGCGATGACGGCAAAGGGGGGAGCCGTTCCTCAGTTGATTTTTACGCCCCACCTCGCTCCTATGAACAGGGGAATCCTCAGCACGATTTATATTCCCCTGAGCGAACAATGGCGAATAACACGGGACAACAATGTAATGCCGCCCTCAAAAGAAATCGAGGCGAAGGCAGGTGAAATCCGCGAGATTTACGCTGATTTTTACAAAGACGAGCCGTTTGTGCGAGTCCTGCCGCAAGGTGTAATAGCCGCGACAAACCGTGTGCGCCAGTCAAATTACTGTGATATTTCAGTCCACTTGGACATTAACGGCTCAACATTGATTGTCGCTACAGCGATTGACAACATGGTAAAAGGAGCGGCAGGGCAGGCGATTCAGAACATGAACATTTTATTCGGGTTTGATGAAAAATCCGGTCTTTCTGCGATTCCAATGCTGTTTTAACGGAGTGTTATGTGAAAGAAATTTCCGGTGGAGTTTGCGCGCCAAAGGGTTTTATGGCAGGCGGTATAAGGTGCGGAATTAAAGCAAGTTCTCAAAAAAAAGATTTGGCTCTTATTTATTCAGAAAAAAGCTGTAATGCGGCGGCTATGTTTACCACTAATAAAGTAAAAGCCGGTTGTATACAGGTTAGTCAAAAAAATGTTAAAGACGGAAAATTACGCGCTATTATAGCGAACTCAGGAAACGCCAACGCCTGTACAGGTCAGGCAGGGCTTGATGCCGCACTGCGCATGGCTCAGCTGTCCGCGGACGCGCTGGGTATTTCTGCCGAAGATACTGCTGTCGCTTCCACAGGAGTTATCGGCGTTCCTCTGCCTATTGACGTTATCGAAAAAAACATCGGCGCACTTAAAGCAAGTCTGCGCGGCGATGAGACGGGACACTCAGACGCTCTTGAAGCGATCATGACTACAGATACCCGCAAAAAGGAAATAGCCGTAGAGATTGAGATTGACGGAAAGAGCGTGCGAATAGGAGCTATGGCAAAAGGCTCAGGGATGATACATCCGAACATGGCAACAATGCTTGCCTTTATTACGACTGATGCCGCGATTGCTCCTTCATCTCTTGACTCATGTTTGCGCCAATCTGTAAAACGCTCTTTTAACCGCCTAACAGTGGACGGTGACACTTCTACAAACGACATGATTGTGATAATGGCGAACGGTGAGGCGGGAAATCAGTCCATTACAACTAACAGCGAAAGTTTTCAAATTTTCCGCTCAGCGCTTGAATTTGTCTGCGTCCGCCTTACCCGTATGATGGCGCGAGACGGCGAAGGCGCGACAAAACTCGTTACGGTAACCGTAAATGGAGCGCAAAGCGAAGACACAGCTGAGTCTCTGGCAAAATCTGTCGCCTCTTCCAGTCTTGTAAAAGCGGCGTGTTTTGGCGCGGACGCGAATTGGGGGCGTGTGTTATGCGCAATGGGTTACGCCGGGGCTGAGTTTGACCCTGAAAAGACGGCTGTAGTTTTTAAGAGCAGGGCAGGGGAGATAGAGGTTTGCAAGGACGGTCAGACAGTGCAATTTAGCGAAGAAAAAGCAAAACTCATATTATCCGAAGAAGAAATTGAAATATGTATAAACATCCGGGATGGAGAAGGTTTCGCGTCTGTTTGGGGATGCGATCTTACATACGATTATGTTAAAATAAACGGAGATTACAGATCATGAAAGAAGGCGGAATTCCCAACGAAACAAGGGCGGGCATACTTGTCAACGCTCTTCCCTACATTCAAGATTTTCAAGATAAAACAATTGTAGTTAAATACGGCGGCAACGCCATGCTCAACGATGAACTGAAAAAAGCGGTAATCGAAGACGTTATTCTAATGGAGTGCGTTGGGATTCGCACAGTCCTTGTTCACGGCGGCGGTCCTGAAATTGAGGCAATGCTGAAAAAGACAGGCAAAGAAAGCCGCTTTGTAAACGGGCTTCGTTACACTGACGAAGAAACTATGGACATTGTGCAAATGGTTCTCTGCGGGAAAGTAAACAAAGAAATAACCGCTCTCATACAAAAAAACGGAGGCAGGGCAATCGGTCTTTGCGGAATTGACGGCGGACTTCTCAAAGCTCGCCGTATGAAAGGCGAAGAGGACTTGGGTCTTGTCGGTGAAATAGAACAAGTTGACGCGACAATGTTAAACAGCATTTTGAACGCCGGAATTATTCCTGTTGTTTCATCGGTGGCTTACGGTACGGGCGAAGATGAGGGCAAATCCCTCAATATAAACGCCGACACTGCCGCCGCTAAAATAGCCGCCGCACTTAACGCCGAAAAATTGGTTCTTATGACCGATGTTCGCGGCGTGCTTCGTGATGTAAAAGACGAAACATCTCTTATAAAGTCAATCTCAAAATCGCAGGTGGACACTTTTAAGAAAGAGGGCGTTATCACAAAGGGCATGATTCCCAAGACCGACTGCTGTGTTATGGCTCTTGACGGCGGAGTTAAAAAAACGCATATCATCGACGGTCGCCTAAGTCATGCCATTCTTGTAGAACTTTTTACAAACGAAGGCGTCGGGACAATGATAGTTCCGTGAGTAAAAAATACAACATTATTGAAAACTACTATAATTAACGGATATATTATTGTTTTCATTTATAAAAAAAATAAATCTTTCTGTATTAGTACCAATTATCAAGCCTATTTTAGTTTCCCAAGGTTCATATTCATATCCGATAAAATCCCAATTAATTTTTGCCCGAATTCTAGAATCCCCAGAAACTATTCCACTATCAAACGCAACAATATTATTACCAGAAGAATTCTCATAAAGTCGAAGATGATAATTTTGACCAATAAGATTATTTGGTATTAGACTTATTACTACTTGAATATTAGAACCCTCTTTTGATTTTGGTTCTGGTTCACAACTTGAAAAAATTAGACTTAATATTGACAAAACCACTAAAATTACAAAAAACCTTTTATTAATCATAACATACCCCTTAAATTCCTGTAATTACTATAATAAGTGCAGGGTTATTTAAATTTCCATATGGAAATTTATTTTTTATTCTATTTTATTATATCACTTATGTCAGATAATGTCAATATTTATCTAGAAATTGTCTAATTGTATTAGAAGATTTTGTAATCGATCATATTCTGTAAGGTATTAATGTAAAACCAACAAATACAAAGAAGATTTTATTCGAAAGTCTGGTTTAATACCCAGTCGGACTTTCAGTCCGCGCTCTGCTCCGCAGAAGCTCATCGTTAAATATCAAAAACATCTATCAAAAAAACATCGTGAAAAACTGGAGTTATCGCAGGAAAAACCGGCTGAAAAAGCCAATATTTCAACAATGATGGTCAAGGATATTGAAGCTTGCCGTACATGGATCAGTGATAAGACATTAGAAAGCCTTGCTAACGCCCTCAAAACCGATATTTACCGACTTTTAATGCCTGATACCGTCTATGAGGAAGAAACAAACAGAACAATACGCAACGACCTCGAAATTATTGCCCCAAAAATACGCCAAAACATAGATGTAACCCTAAAAAACGCCCTCAAATTGTAGGCGAAGCTCCCATGTTCGTCCATTTACTGTATTTTTACCGCAGAGTACACGGAGTTTCACGGAGAAAGAGGAAGAAATCTAATCAAAACTCCGTGTTTCTCCGTGTCCTCCGTGGTTATATTCTCTTAAATCTACGCATATTGTGAGTGACGTTTAGACTAAATTTCGTTTTTATTCGTTTTATTCGTGTAATTCGTTGATCAATCTCTTGCCTTTTCCTCTTCTTAGGCAGTAGACAAACAATATCAAATTTTGCTAAAATACCCTAAGTATTGACAAGGAGGCCAGTTGGCGGAGAAAGATTTACGTATTAACGAGCAGATTCGTTCCAGAGAAGTCCGTTTAATCCGGGATGACGGTGATCAGGGAATTATGTCTGTTTCACAGGCGCTGGAAATTGCCAGAGAGGCAGGTCTTGACCTTGTGGAAGTTGCGCCTCAGGCGGTTCCTCCGGTAGTCAAGATTTTGGACTATGGCAAGTTCAGATTTGAAAATGAAAAGAAACTTCGGGATTCCAAGAAAAAGCAGAAACTTCTGAAGCTAAAGGAAATCCGAATGCAACCCAAGATCGATGACCATGATCTTGATTTCAAATCGAAGCACATAAAGGAATTCTTAACCGACGGTAACAAAGTAAAAGTTACGATCCGTTTCCGAGGACGTGAACTTGCCCATACTGAACTTGGTTTTGATGTGATGAAGGATGTTCTTTCCCGTATCGAGGGAGAGTATGTAATGGACAAGCCGCCCGCTATGGAAGGCAGGTTTATGTCCATGGTTCTTGGTCCCAAACCAAAGAAATAATTAATGAGAGGTGGCAAATGCCCAAAATGAAAACAAAAAAGAGCGCGGCAAAGCGTTTTTCCTTTACCGGGACAGGTAAGGTAAAGTATAAAAAACAAAATCTGCGCCACATACTGACTAAAAAGTCATCCAAGAGAAAACGGGGTCTGCGTCATGCGGGTATTCTGTCCGATGATAATGTACCGGTAATAAGAAAACAACTCTTGCCCTACGGGTGAGAAACATTAGTTTGAGAGGAAAATTATGTCAAGAGCAATAGACGGTCCAAAAAGAAAGAACCATCGCAAAAAAATACTGAAACAGGCAAAGGGCTACTGGGGAAGGCGCAGTACTAACTATAAAACCGCCAAAGACGCGGTCGCTAAATCGCTTTCTTACGCTTACCGCGATAGAAAGGACAGAAAGGGCGAGTTTCGCAAATTATGGATCATAAGAATTAACGCGGCTTGCAGGGAAATGGGACTTTCCTATTCACGGTTGATTGCCGGTCTTGATAAGGCGGGAATAATCATCAACCGTAAAATATTGGCGCACCTTGCCTATGAAGATTCCGCGGCGTTCAAAGCGGTCGCGGAAAAAGCCAAAGCCGCGCTGGGAGCGTAAGCATGATCAGCCTTGAGCAAGTTCAGCTTTTGGAGACAAAAGTCGCCAAGGCGATTGAGTATGTACAGCGCGTAACCGCGGAGAACGCCGCCCTTGTCGCCGACAGAGCGGGGCTTCAGACAAAACTTGACGCGAACCAAAAACGGCTTGATGAGTTGGAACTGCTTGTTATGCGCTTTAAAGAAGATCAGAGCCGGATTGAAGACGGTATTGTCGCCGCCCTTGACCGGCTTGGTCAGTTTGAAGAAGCGTTTGAAAGCAGTCTGAAAGAAAAGACGGTGAAAAAACCATCCGCGAAAAAGGAAAAAGCGCCGGAGCCGGAGCCTGATACTTCAGAAGAATTCTTTGAGATTTCTGAAAAAGAGGCTGAACAAAACGCCGCTTTGAACGAGGACACGGCTCAAGAGGGTGAGCTGGACATTTTTTAGGAAAATTAATGGCGAATGAACTAAAGTTCGACATTCTGGGAACTTCATTTTCAATAACAGTCGATGAGGACTCTGCATATCTTGAAAAGGTGCTGACTCAGTACCAGAGCGCTGTCAAAAACACCCAAAAAATCTCAGGGATAACAGACCCTCTTAACATCGCCATTTTAACGGGCTTTCTGTTATGTGATGAATTTAACAAAGTAAAGCAGGAGTTAGATGAGCAGAGGACCGCGATGGGAACCGAGCAAAGCGAAGAAAGTTGGGAAGAGCAGGAAGTAGAGGATCGCACTCTTCGCCTGATTACAAAACTTGAGCAGGCTCTGAATATATTTAGCGATGACAAAGATTTATAAACTCCATAACAGCTTTAAACACTATGAATGGGGATCGCCTAAGATTCTCCCTCAATTTCTAAGTATAGAAAACAACAACGCGGAACCTTACGCCGAAATGTGGATGGGAAACCACAACAGCGCTCCGTCACAAACAGAGGTCAACGGCAATCTTGTAAACCTTTCCCAAGTTGCGGAAGATATTCCTTTTTTATTAAAACTGCTTGCCGTTGAAAAACCGCTTTCCATTCAAGCCCACCCGAATAAAGAACAGGCAGTTAAAGGATTTAATAGGGAAAATGACGCGGGGCTTCGCTTGAGCAATCCCGTACGAAATTACAACGATTCAAACCATAAACCTGAAATTACCTGCGCCCTGTCCCCGTTTACGCTGATGGCAGGTTTTAGAGAGCCTGAAAATATACATAAATCATTTGAAGAGTTTTTATCAATCGCGCCGCTGTTAAAGGAGATTTTTGCGCCGCTGTTGTCCTCTCTTGAAGACAGCTCTCTTAGCGCTTTCTTTCAAAAACTCAATAATTTTTCTTATATTGATATGGAAAAAATTTCCTCACTTTTACTTGAAAATAAAAACGAAAAAAAAGCCGGCGTAATTACAGGTGAGCAATGGCAGTTAATGAAAAGTTTTGCGGCGCAGTATAGAAGAGACCCGGCGATATTATCCCCACTTTATTTAAATCTCCTTACATTACAGCCGTTTCAAGCTGTATTTATTCCTGCGGGAGTACTTCATTCGTATATAAGTGGGTTTGCTCTGGAACTGATGGCAAACTCCGACAATGTTCTGCGCGGCGGTCTTACGCCAAAACGTGTAGATATAGCCGAATTGTGTAACATATTGCGCTTTGAACCATTTGCTCCGCAAATAATTACACCGTCTGCCGACAGCGATTGTTTTTGCTATCAAACGCCGTGCGATGAATTTTTGCTTTATTTTACGCGCGCAGACGGCGGTGAAAAAGAGTTTAATGTCAATGGTTCTGCGATTTGCATTGTTACAGAAGGAGAACTGCGCGCAGGTGCGCATGTTTTTAAAAAGGGCGAATCGTTTTTTGTTCCAAAAGACGCACAGCCTTCTGTCTTTAGCGGTAAGTATTCGCTCTTTTCTGCCTGCTCAGGTGAAAAATGAAAATTTTATTAGACGCCGATTCTTGTCCAAAGGTCGCAAGGGAGCTTGTAATTCGCAGGGCTGTAAAAATGAGTTTGCGGATAATCCTCGCGGCTAACCGCCCCATTCCGGCTTCCCCCGGAGCGGAAATGGAAATCTGTCCCAAAAAGGAAAATTCTGCTGATGACCGTATTGTAGAATTAGCGGAAAAGGGCGACCTTGTTATAACAAGGGATGTTCCCCTCGCTAAAAGGCTTGTAGAAAAAGACGTGTCTGTAATGGATGATAGGGGGCGCGTTTTTACGGGCAATAACATTAATGAGCTTTTGTCCCTGCGAAACTTTGCCGTTGATCTTGCGGACAGCGGTTTGGGAACTGAAAGGATAGCGAATTACGGAAAAAAGGAATTAAAATCTTTCGCCGATTCATTGGACAGGTCTTTAGCAAAAATTACACGAGGCTTTTGAAAATGCCTCATGCGTCTTCAGGGTTTTGATTCTGAATCTGCTTGATATTGGGAAGGATTTCAAAGAAAACATCTATTAGCTCAGGATCAAACTTTGAGCCTGAAAGTTTACGCATTTCTTCCAGTACGTCCTTTTCAGCCCACGGCTCTTTGTATACACGTTTTGAACAGAGGGCATCGTATACATCCGCAATCGCTACAATTCTGCCGCCGAGCGGTATTTCTTCACGTTCTTTTCCGCGCGGCTTAGTTTCGCTGTTTGTATTTTCCGTTTCTTGAGGTTGCGTAGCAATCCAGCCCGGATAGCCGGTTCCGTCCCAGTTTTCATGGTGGGAAAGGGCTATATCCCTTGCGAGAATATCAACAGGCTCGTTTGCGTCACTGAACAAGTTAGCTCCGAAAGTTGTATGGTTTTGCATGATCATGTATTCTTCTGGAGTAAACCGGGCAGGTTTTTTAAGTATTGCGTCAGGAATTGCAACCTTGCCTATATCATGTAACATTGAGCTAATTTTTAAAATATCACGAAACTTTTCTTTTTCATCGGTAGGTATCTTATGATGATAAGCCCAGCGATCGTAAATCTCTACAGAGTACCCTGCGACACGTTTTACATGAGTGCCTGTCTCTTTTGGATCGCGGAGTTCCGACATTTTTATCATTCGCAGAATCATCATCCTTGTAAGATATGCTCTTTGAAGAACCGCGCTGGCATTAAGCGCGAAATGGTTTAGAACTATTTCATCATCCGCGGAGAAGGGCACATTGTTCCCGTCTTTGTCTTTGGAATTTAGAACCTGAATAACTCCTATCACCCTTTTGTCTGTCGCTATAAGAGGGATTGTTAAGCTGGAAACGGTTTTATAACCTGTAATAGCGTCAAAAGATGAATTAAATGAATAGGGGGCTTCTTTGGAAATATTGTACATATCAGGTTCGTTAATTAGGGTTTTTTTCAATGCGCAATATCCGGAGATGGATTTTTCGTTTATTAGCACCGAAAAGATCGAATAGATCATCTTCTGTCCGGGCGGAAGATTTTTCTGGATTGTGTCATTTTGAGAATATCTTATAGCGAGTTTTTCAGTCCCTTCTTCGTCCTCTTCTGTAGGGACGGTTATATAGATCGAGCCTGCGTCAGCTTTGACAACCTTTCTCGCCTCAAGGAGTATTCTTTCAAGCAATAAATCGTAGTCTTGGATTTGATTTAATTCCGAGTCTAAACGAATTATATGCCTAAAATCCAGTTCTTCCTTCATAAACTCACTTTTCCCTCTTGTTTATTTTATCGTATATTAATAGCTTATTATAAAGAGGGAAATAGTACAATGGGAGTAATAAAATCGGCTCTGGAAATAGCTCTGGAAAAGACAGAAAAAGTTAAGGGCGATAAGTCCAGTATTAATCAATTTGAGGCAAAACAGAGGGGGAAAAAACTCGCCAATGCCTATATGGCAGGGGAGGTTGATTTGGCAGGAGAAGTCAAAAAAGCCGCCGCAAACGACAGAGAAAGCCTAAAACAGGGGATTTTTGACGTTCTTGTTACTCAAATTGCCTTACCTTCCTCAAAAGAAGACGAAGAAAGGGTAGAAAAACTGGGGAAAGGGCTTTCTGTGATAATAAAAAGCCCTGAGTTTCCGGTGATGTTTAATCAGTTGACTCAGCTTTTTTCCCAATATATTCAGGAATCGGCGCATTATGAGCAGATGATCCGCCAGCAGTACGCTCCCAAGCAAAAGCAGAAAGAAGAAGAGCTTTCCCGCAGGCTGGGCAGGGAAGTCCGCATTGACCCGTTACAAGACCCCGAATTTATCGCTTTTTACAATCAGCATATAGGCGCTTTAAAGGGGAATTACGAGCCTGTTATTGAACAAGCCAAAGAAGAGGCAAAAAGGATGTTCGAGGCTAAATAGTCTGCCCAAAAATTACACAATTCGCCAAAGACCTCACACAAAGGCACAGAGGCACAAAGGGGGAAGAAAGGAAGGCTGAGCGTATTTTTCATCAAGCTTTTTCTTTATTAGAAATCTAAAGAAAAGAATGGAAGAAAACGCGCTTTTGACAAATAAAGCGTCGTTCTTTGTGCCTTCGTGCCTTTGTGTGAGTCTTTTGGGAAGAGTGTTTTGTATTTGGCTGTTCCGAAGTGCTAAATAGCCCTTGTTCCGCCGGTTTTAAGTCCTGCTTCGTAGAGTTTGCCGCAGGAAATGAACATTGGCAATTTAGTTCCTGCCAGTACTATATCGGATTCTTCCGCCATATCGATCATATCCCTGCTGGGGGCTTTGCCGCGTACAAAAATTATAGCGTGAATATCCAACAGTTCGGCGGTGCGTATTACCTGTGGATTTACAAGCCCTGTCAGGAGCAATACACGGTCTTTTACAAAAGCCATTACATCGCTCATTAAATCAGCCCCGCAAGCGGAGGCTATTTCCCGCTCTGCTTTTTCCGCACCAGAGAAAAATTGCCCTTCAAGCAATGTTACCGCTTCAGATACCTTCATTATTCCCCCTGTTAATCCAACAAAAGTCTGGACATATCCTTATCCTATTATTATACTATTTCTAACAAATTGTAAAGCCCAAAGGGAGGATATTATGGCAGAACATGTAATGCACAAAAAAGAGACAAAAAAAGCGCCTCAGAAGAACTTGAAAGAAAAGCGCGAGCAGAAAAAAGCCAAGAAAAAAAGCAAAGACGCCTAAAAAGGCAGGCGGTAGGGAGTGGGGAATAGGGAGTAGGTTGTTGTTAGAAAGCTAAACGTGTTGTCTTCACGCTTTGATAACTAACAACGATCCATTCCCTATTCCCTATCACCTACTCCCCCAATTCCCTATTTAACCAGATAAAAATCTACACGGCGGTTTTTCCACCAGTTGTCTCTATCTTCATAAGACGCGATAGGATTGGAACCTCCGGCTCCGGTCGCTGTCAATCTGCTTCGTGCGACTCCGTTGCGTACCAGCAGGTCAACAATCGCCCTTGCCCTCGCTTCGCTTATACGTCTTAATGCGGGCTCCTCACTTTCGCGGGCAGGTCCCGGGGGACTTGTGGGATTGGAATGACCTTCTACCACAACTCTGTAATCACGGAACTGGTTAAGAATCTGGGCAATACGCCGTATTATACGGTTATTGTTGTCCACGACTTCTCTGCTTAACCCTTCAAAGTCTGCGAAATTCGGTCTAAAGACAATTGCCGGTATCTGTATTCTGAGCCTGTCTCCGTCGCGGATAACAAGTACATCAATACCGATCCTTCCCTCTGTCGAGCTTGAGTTTCCAAGTACGTCCGCCGCTGTAAATGTATAGGGATAGTACATCGCGGATTGAACGAGTTCGCCCCTGTCGCTTCTGCCGTCCCACACTATACGGCTTGCGGGAGTTCCGCGACCTTCTATTCTGCGGAATACCGGGTAGGGCGCTTCGGGACCGCGTATTTCAAGAACCCAGTTCCCTATCGGGGATGCATCTCTGGCGGAAAGTACAATGAAAAGTTCATCATTATCACCGTCATTATCCGGGCTGAAATATTCAGGCGAAGTTACAACCGTCAAGTTGGGTCCTGATACGTCTACTAATACCGGTGTTGCGACTGCTGTGATAACATCGCCCCTTGTGTAGTTTACCGTAAGCGTAGGAGTGTATGAGCCTTCGCGGATTTCATTCTGTTCGGTAAGACCGTTCCAGCCCTGAACAGCCGGAACTTGCGCGCCGCCTGTGAATGTGCGCCGTACCGCGCCGGTTTCATCCTTTAGCTCCAGTTTCCAGTTATTAATACCGTCGGTTAATAAAAGACGGATATTAAAGTTGACAATGTTCGTACTCTGTCCACGCGCCGGAGCGACTGCTGAAACAGAACTTGTAACAAACGCGCCGGCTTCTCTTGAGTCCAGAATGATGTTAGTCATTTCCGCGCTTGCAGAATTCGCGGCTTTGTCTGTTGCGCTGATACGGAAAGTGTAGACACCGTCCGGGGCGTACTGACCGGAGTCAGTCCTGCCGTCCCATACAACAGGAGCGGGAGCCCCGCTTACGTTTGCGAAAGAGCGTACCTTTTCGCCTGAGGCGTTATACATTCCGCTTTCCCATGCGTCTTCTACAGAGCCTCTTGGAGTAAAGGTAATTGTTGACCTTGTACTTCCTTTGGGATCAAATATCCTCTGCGCTTCCGCAATAGCAGTTATACTCACTTCGGGAGGTCTGTTTCTTATTACTACTTCATGAGCGGGAGTTACCACTGTATTGCCTGAATCATCGGTCGCTGTAATAGTAAAGGTATATTTACCATCTGCGGCTAATTCTCCGGTAGTGCGAAGCCCGTCCCAGCGAATAACGGACGGCATTTCAACTTGGCTTTTGGGCGTTACAAGCCTGCTGAAAAATTCCTTCGCGTTAAAACTTTCGAACCGTTGTTCTTTGTTTTCGATTACACGGACAACATTGCCCGCTTCATCTTTTATTTCCACTTTCCAAGATGTTACATAGCCTTGATCTGTAATGCTGACCGGAATCTCCATAGCATCTTTTTTGCCGTCGTTGTTTGGCGAGAAATACGCTGTTTCAGGATATTCCAAGTTGACTGCAGGAGGTTTTGTATCGGCTACACCGGCATACCAGCTTATTCCGCCTCCTATCGCTGTAATCCCTTCGTACAATGGCTTAAAAGCGGCGCTTACTAAAAGATCGCCGTCCGAAGGCAAACGCCCTCCGGCAATGCGCTCTCCCCCTGAGGGCAACATTAGTTTTACACTAAGTCCGATAGAAGGAATAATCGGGAATGCGACATCTTGATCCGTTACTTCCTGCAAGTTAAATCCGCTTCCTCCGGGCCAGGAGGCTGAGATGCTTACAATTTCAGCTATTGTCATTTTGATGCCCGCTTTTGCGAGGAAGTTAAAATACTCAGGATAGAAAAGTGAAGCGAAGCCAATGTCCACGGCAAAATTTAAAACAAACGGGTCGCTTTTATCTTCCTTGCCTTCAATGTGTATAAGATCAAATGAAACGCCGCCTGTGGGTGTAAGCCATGTTGGGAAATAACTTAATCCAAGGCTTCTTAAAACCACGCCTATTGTAAAATTTTGCAGGATGCCGAGAGTGCCCGTATTGTACCTAAAACCTATATCGCCGGAAATAGTCGCTTTTGTGCCAAAGCCAAAGTTTAAGCCAAGCCCAAGTGACATTCCCGGATATAACTCTTTTGAGGCAAAAAGATTGCCGCCAAAAGTTGAATTAATAGGAAAATATGCAAATTGATCGTTTTCAAAACCTCCGATGTACCTAAGAGAGCCGCCGAACACTCCGTACCTTGTAGGAAAGAGCGCCCCCAATGAAATTGACTGCATAAAGCCGTCTTCCTGCTTGCCCATACTTGGGAAGGTAGGGATTGCCAGATAGCTCACGTCAAAGATCATACGGCGTGCATCTCCGCCCTGCGCCGGATTAAGAGCGCTTACAGGCGCTCCGCCCGTACTGGTTGTAAAGCCGCCTGAACCCGCGATTGAAGCGGAGTACAGATCGGGAACAGCATCTGCTCCTGCGGGCGAACGGTCGGGATCGGCATATAAGCCCCCCGCGATTAAGAACAGCGCGGATAAAACCAAAACTGCGGCTCTTAAGCAAAAAACATCTTTCAACTTGTGGTTATTCATTTCTCCCCCATAATGTTATAGATAGCACATTATACCGGTTTTTTCGTTTATTTTCAATGGGATTATGGTTCTATTTTGATATAAGGTAATTTATGGATGGAAAGGGGCAAAAGGTGTTTTTCACAGACGATCACGCAACGGTATCAGCTATCGTTGCGTATCCATCTTTGCGCATTGCTCTACGTTTGGCGATTTCCCTTGACAGTTCCGCTTTTTCTTCTTCAGTCCACTCCCTGTTGATGACCTGAAATTCATTGTTCCAGAGAAGCTCCATAAAATAGTCAAAGTCAACTTCTTCTTTTGTGGTAAAATTATACATCTGTTCCCTCCTATTAAAAATAGTTATTTATTAAGTTCTGTGCGTTTGATTCATAAATAGCCATTCTGTTTCCTCCGAGATGTACCGCGCCAAGTGTTTTTTCATAATGGGGGATAAGTGCGGTTTTAGAATTAAACGCAATAACCCCGTCAAATCCATATTCCATTGATAATTTACAGCCAAAAGCGGTTAAATTGCCGCATACTCCCAGATATTTCTTTCCTTTGCCGATGTTACATGGGGCACTTTCTATGAGGAACATGAACACATGGTCTTCCATTTTTTTCAGCGACACTAAGCCCTGTATGGTTTGCGGTTCTTTTTCGGTAACGAGTTTATACACTTGACGTTCAGGTTCGGAAAACTCTTGTTTCCAGTTAAAAAGCCAGCCGTTTTTTATGACGGTTTCTTTCAAGTCTGCTTGCGTTACTGGTAAAACAAGGGTGTCAAGAGATTCGCCCGTTTCGGCGTTTTCGATTGATTCGGTGATTTTATCTATTTCAAAATCAAGTTCCATATCCATAGTATACCACATTTCTCATTTATAGCGTTTTTAAAAATGGACTTTCCAGTATCCGCCTTTATCGGGGCCGATTCGTTCCAATACCATATTATTATATGCCGTTTATGTTATTTTTGTATTTCCAAATGACAGAATTCATAGATTTTCTGTGCCATGACAACGGAATTTCTTGCGACTGTTTCATCAATTGACAATTCATTCGGATAACGAACAATAACACCGTATGGATTTAATTTGGAACAGCTATCAATCATAAGAGAAAATGTTTTGCTGTAGATAAATCACTCTTAGAATACTTTAACCATTCTTTTGCTAGATCAACTGCGTTCATATAGAACAACCCCTTTTTGTGCAATTGTTCGCTCTATAGCAGGCAGCTTATTTCGTTCATAGAAAACTGTTTTATAACCTGCTAATACATCAACAGGTGTATAATTTTTTCGCAATCTTCGCCAACTGTATTCAGGATACAATCTTTAATCA
>JAIRUQ010000098.1 GCA_031254315.1 Treponema sp. | reverse complement strand
GCGGTGCGGTTGTGGTGGCTGGCGGCATAGCGCTACTTATCGTGAAGCGGAAAAAGTAACGGTAAGCAAGAAAATATTTCCCCCTCACGCTTCGCCCTCTAATCACCACTTTGCTCATTGCTCTTTGGCTAATTTCGCCGCGTCTTGTCCGTACGCCGCACCCTCATTGCTAATTGTTTAAGGGTATTTCTTCTTAAACCCGCTTACCCTTGCCGAAGCCGTAACATTGAACTCTGACTGCTCTCCCCTTCTCAGGTAATGATAGCCGATTCCGGCGACCATCGCGGCGTTGTCGCCGCATAATTCGATGGGCGGGAAAATACAGCGCAAATGTGTCTGTTGCGCGAGGCAGGAGCGTAGATAACTGTTAGCGGCGACACCACCGCCGGCTACTATTGTAGAAAGACCGGTGTCTTCTGCGGCGTTCAATAGAGCGCGTAATAAAATGTTTACAGCGGTTTTTTGAAAAGAAGCCGCTATGTCTTCGTTTGAGTGAGCGTTTTTTTTCTTCTTAAAAATGTCAAGCTGATTGATTACCGCGTTTTTAAGACCTGAGTACGACACATCATAGCGGTGATCGCCTTTGTGGAGGGATGGCATCGGGAAGTTAAAAGCCGAGCTGTCGCCGCTTTGAGACATTTTGTCGATTACGGAACCGCCGGGATAGCCAAAGTTGTAAAATTTCGCCACCTTATCAAACGCTTCGCCTACCGCGTCATCAATCGTGGTTCCAAGCACCGTAATTTCGTCAAAGTTGTCGGCGCGGCAAATAATCGTATGCCCGCCGGAAACTAATAGTCCAAGAAAAGGATATTCAGGTTTATCATTGCCAAGTCCCGTTAAGCGGGGAGCATACAAATGGGCAAGCATGTGATCGACAGCAATAAAAGGTATGCCGCGCGCCCACGAAAAAGCTTTGGCAAATGTAAGACCAACCAATAAGGAGCCTAAAAGACCGGGACGGTTTGTTACAGAAACAGCGTCAATATCTTTAACGTCCAATCCCGCTTTGTCAATCGCTTCTTTTGTTACGGCGTAAATCCACTCAATATGCTTACGGCTCGCGATTTCGGGAACAACACCGTTCCATGGCGCATGAAACGGAATCTGAGTAGCGATAATATTTGACAGTATTTTTTCCCCGTCTTCTACAACAGCGGCTGAACATTCATCGCAGGAAGTTTCAATACCAAGAACTTTCATTATTTGATTATATCAGAAGCGGTCTTTATGTTATAACCCTGTTCAATAAAAAGCGGAAATTGTTCAGTAAGAAGACCTGCAAGCTCAGGCGACCATGTATGACCAATCATCACAGCACTACCGTTCCTCTGCGCCCTTGTTAAGCCGCCTGTAATATAACGAAGCATCGAAGCCTTGTTCTGCTCATTATCGATAAACACATTTCTTTCGGCAATTCTCATTCCCATTTGCCGAGCTACAGCGGGAACGACAGTGTCGGCAGTCGTTCTTGAGTCAAGGAAGTACAGATTATTCTCTGCGCAGAAAGCCAATATAGTCTGCATCGCCTCCCTGTCCATCGTAATTTTTGAGCCTTGATGGTTGTTCATTCCGGCAATAGGTCCGATTTCCGCGACGTTACGTGAAAGAACCGCCCTTATTTCCTGCGCGCTCATATTTGAATAAATCGCTCCCGGTCCGGGGTTCTGACCTCCAATCGCTTCCATCGGCTGATGAAGGATCACTTCCTTTCCGCTTGCCCTTATGAGCCGGGCGGCTTCAGCTGAATGAGGAAGTCCCGGCAAAACAGCTATTGTCAGCGGACCCGGTATTCGCAAAAACGGTTCCAGTTCTCTAAGATTATTTCCCGCGTCATCTATGACAAAAACCAATGTCCCCTGATTTTCAACAACCCTTGACGGAGTTACAGAAGAAGAAGCGGTTACACCGGATGTGGTCGGTTGCGCTGAGGTATTTCGCTGTGGCTGTACGGGGACATTGCGCTCCGGCTTCGGCGGTTCTCTCACTGTAGGAGTCTGTGATGAAGGTCTGCTCTCTTCGCTTGTAGCCCTTGCAGGCGGCTGTGGGACGGAAACAACTTCTTCAACAGGCTCCGCTTTCGGTGTTTGCGCAGGCTCATCACCCTTCGTTACACTAATTTCTTCGCTATTATTTTCGCCATTAACCGTCGCGTGAACCATTATTACAGCGAATGAAATCGCGGCGGAGAGGGCTACAATTAGACCAACAAGCATAAACGCCCGTAAAGCGTCGGAAGTCCCCATTTTTTTGCGTCTTTTATACGATCTTACTGCAGTTTTCTTCTTTTTTATCGCTTTTTTCATACTTCTCTTACAGTATCGGCATATTTTTCATGTTCTTCAAAGATGGGAGAGGCTTTTCGCTTGGAATATACCGCAAAAGCCCTTATATCAGCTTAAATTCTTTCGCGGCAAGGCTTAATTCGTGGTTCCAGCGTGAACCGTTCAAATATTGACGGCGTGTTTCGATGTCTTCTATGCGACCGGCTCTGCGCTGGAGGCGTTTGAAGGCTATGCTGACTGCAGTGCTCATGTCTACAAGGCTCGCGCCGCTTTGTTCAAGGATCAGGTACTTGGCGTAAAAATAAAAAGCGTTCAATGGGTCCATTTCGCACAACCTTTCATCGAGTAGTATTTTTTGAATGTCATGAATTGCCTCTTCATTTCCCTCCTGCGACAGGCGGCTTAAAGCAAGCGAATGAAACAGCGATAACATTCTGCTTTGTATCTCGCCTTGAGAAAAATACAGATGCTCGCATTGGGCAAAGCCGCTCCGCCAATCGGCTTGTTCCGTATATAAAAAGTTTTCTTCTGCAAACGGAGCGGCATGTGAGCCGGAAAGTTCAAATGCTTTTTTATAGTCGCCTGCAAGATAGGCGGCTTCAATTTCAAATAGATCGGCGTCGTTGTTCGCAGGCTGTGGCTTTGGAGTGTTCGGGTCTTGAAAATAAATCTTTGAACGGTAAATCCATGCCGCCATAAGATTTTCTTTTTCACAGGTCATACTTCCGTAAGGCTCTTTTATCAAACCTTCAAAAATATCATGCGCCTTGCTGTAATTGCCAAGATCGAATTCTATCCGCCCTTCCAAAAAACGGGAACGATCCGCCCAGTCGGGACGACCTGCGGCAAGCGCCTGTTTAATTGATTTACGCGCAAGATGGGATGCATTATAAACATCGCCGTGCAGAAACTTCGCCGCCGCCATGTAGTAAGCAGACACCGCAAGCTCATGATAGTTGCCGTTGCTTTCAGCGTTTGACAGGGCAAAGCTAAGGTATTCAATTGTTTCATTTACCTGCTGTTTAGAAAGACACACAAGAGAGAAAAGACGGTACGCCTGAGGGAGACAAAAAGAATTTTTGTTCTGCCCAACTAAAATAGCTTCTTTTGCCTTTTCTGCGGCTTCCTTTTCGTCATGCCGCCCCAAATAATAACTGCAATGATTTACAAGTATTTGCGCTTTAAGAACAGGAAATGAATCACAAACAGAGTTTAAATTATCCAACTGACTTTCATTAAAAACTGTTTCTATATCTTTTTCAGACCCAGCGTTCAAGACTTTGGATGTCTTAAAAATCTGGCGTATTGCCGAGGCTTTTACAGTTACCATTTCTTCAAACTGACCGTTATTCATCGCCATCTCTATCGCCGTTATTGATTTGTTTACAATATCAGAAGAAAACGATTTTAATAAAAGCAGATCGTCAATTTGTTTTGATCCTTCAAGGGAGAAAATAGTTAATAAAAGACGGAAACACGGATTTAGATTCCTTCTTTCAGCCCAGTTTAAAAGCCGTCCGCGCACAAGGGCTTTTACCCTCTGTGCCTTATCATCAATAACTTTTATTGCGTGTTCTTCAAAATGCCTGCTCATAAGGCGCGGTTCGCGTAAATCATCTATTATGCCCATTGTATGAAGTATCGAAAAAGCCTTGTTGATCATTATGGGATTTTTTTCTTCTTCTTCAAAAAGCCTCTGAAAAAGCTCAGGTGAGAAATAGCGGCTTAATAGGGATATAGCGTAAATTATTTCCCAAAGATCAACCGAGAGTCTTGGATAATATATCGTGTTGATTTTTAGATCAGCAATATTCTTTACTTTATCAAAAACGTCTTCCAGTTGATCCAGCTTCTCAGACGAGATGCTGTCTTCTGCCGTACCAAGTATTAAAAGCTCCTGATCACTTTGCCGGTTAAATTCAGCCAGAGAATCCAGCAGTAATTTTAACGCGTTACTTTCAGCAAGATGAACATTTTCCAGTATCAGAATGGGAGTTTTCCTCTTTTTTACGGCAATGTTCATGTAATAATCAAAAACGAGAAGTAAAAACTGTTTAACACAGCGTGCAGAATACTCCGACACTTCATCGCGGATGCGCTCACGGAACAGAAATGTCCAAAGGCTATCGATATCTTCCACCGGCTGTCCTGAGGAAATAGAGCGAATACTGAGCGACCATATATCGACAATAGAGCCAAGCCCGGTAGTTTCAAAACAAATTGTCAGCGGCGGAAAATTTTTATTAATTTCATAATAAAAGTCATACATACCGGCGCGCATTTGTAAATAAAAGGGACCTGTTACCAGCGTGTTTTTTCCTTCTTCCTTCATGAAAGCCTTTGTAACATCGCTTTTTAAATATAGATCATTCGCGGATGACGGCTTAAAGACTTTTAATTCACTAATTTTATAATAACTGCCGCAACCGTATTTTCGTTTTTTTATCGCTTTTAGCCATACGGAAGGATTGTCAAAAGAAGCATAAGGGACTAATTTTTTCGCGGCTTTATCGTCAACAAAAACGCCGCTAACTCCCGAGAGGAAACGGCAAAGCAAATCCGGGGAATCGGGGTATTTTGAGCAGATTACAAGCGAAAAGCCAAAAAACTCCCTGGACGAGTTAATGTTCTTCTTCAGATTTTCAATCAAAATATACATATCCAGCCAAAAACCTATTGTGTCCTCGTTAAAAACGGCAGAAATTACAAAACGGTCTCCGGTAACCTTCCCCCCTGCGTCCGCAATCGCCCGTGAGAGGGATTCGTCAATCTGACGGACAATATCGGGCTTTGTCCTGCGCAGTTGGGACTTGAATTTCAGGAAAAAGAAGAGGTTTATCATTATTATTAAATTATCGGCATAAAAACATCCCCATTATATTAAGTTGTCAGAAAACTTCCTTGAAGATAACTGATAAGAAAGAAGAAATTCACCACGGAGTTCACGGAAGAAAAGAAAGAAATCGTACAAAAACTCCGTGTTTCTCCGTGTCCTCTGTGGTTTCTTATTCTTCTCGGACAGTCCCCATACATGGGCGTATTGACTGAAATGCTTGTGATGATTACTTTATAAGTATGAACGAAACATCCTCTTCCTATCGGCGCAAAAGCGTTTGCGGATATTCAGAAAACACTAAACGTATGTATAGGGATATTTGGTCTTAAAAGAGAAAAAAATGGGCGAGAATTTTATAAACCGCGAATATATCGAAAAACTGCTTGAGGACGCAAAATGCGCGGATACTGCCGTCATATCCCGCGCTTTGGACAAGGCGGAAAATGGCGAGGCGCTTAGCCACAGCGATGTCGCCGCGCTTCTTGCAACTGACAATTCCGGTCATATTAAGCGGATTTTTGAAATTGCCGGAAAAATAAAAAAGCGCATTTACGGCAACAGAATAGTAATGTTCGCGCCATTGTATGTCAGCGATTACTGCGTGAACCGTTGCGCCTATTGCAGTTTTAATAACGGGCATGATTTTGAACGGAATAAACTTACAATGGACGATATTCGCCAAGAAGTAAAAATACTTGAAATGATGGGACACAAAAGGCTCGCGATTGAAGCCGGGGAACATGAAGGACAGTGCCCCATCGACTACATCCTTGAGTGCATTAAAACCATTTACGACATGAAATTTGAAAACGGCGAAATCCGCAGAGTCAATGTAAACATCGCGGCAACTACGACAGAAAATTACCGTAAACTTAAAGAGGCAAAAATCGGCACTTATATTCTCTTTCAGGAAACATACCACGAGCCAACTTACGATAAGGTTCACCTTTCCGGTCCCAAAAAAGATTTTGACTGGCATCTTAACGCCTTTGACCGCGCTCAGGATGCGGGCATTGACGATGTTGGCGGCGGCGTTCTTTTCGGTCTTTACGATCCTTATTTTGAAGTGATGGGACTTTTACTGCACAACGAGCATCTTGAAAAAAAATATAACACCGGCTTTCACACAATTTCAGTTCCGCGCATCTGCCCTGCCGCCGGAATGAAAATTGAAGGTTTCCCCCATCTTGTAGATGACGATACTTTTATGAAAATCGTCGCTATTATCCGCATTGCCGTCCCCTTTACAGGTATGATTCTTTCTACACGGGAAAGCCATGATATGCGAAAAAAACTTTTACAGCTTGGTATCTCGCAGATAAGCGCAGGCTCCAGTACCGAAACAGGCGGTTACGCGAAACAAAACAAAAAAACTACTCCCCAATTTTTTGTAAACGACGACAGAAGCGCGATTGATATTATTTCAGAGCTGATGGACGACGGCTACATTCCAAGTTTCTGCACAGCCTGTTACAGGGGCGGCAGAACCGGCGACCGTTTTATGTCGCTTGCGAAATCGGGGCAGATAGGAAATGTCTGTCTTCCAAACGCGCTTATGACTCTTTGCGAATATTCCATGGATTACGGTGACGATGCTTTCAGGAAAAAATCAGACGCGCTCATAGAGAAAGAAATTCCACATATTGCCAATGAAACAATAAGACAGAAAACAATCGAAAATGTGCAGAAGATTAGAAGCGGAGAGGGGCGGGACTTTTTTGTTTAGGAGAAAATAAAATGCTTGGATTTATTTTTAAAAGAAGAAATTTATTATATAAAAATATTTATGGTAAAACAATTACAAAAATAAATTATATACATGATTATATGCAAATATATTTTAATGATAATGGTATTCTAAATTTATATAATAAAACAATGATAAATGAAAATGAAAATCTATTTATAAATAAAGCTGTTAATGATATATTTACAATAAAAAATAAACTAATAATATCTTGTAATAAAGATTTATTTATAGAAATGAGTATGTTAGATAAAGATTATGTGGAACCAGAGTCTTTTGAATATAATAATAAAGATATAACTATTGTTGGATAAATTAAAAATGGCGCATAACAACAGGAACGTTATGCGCATGTTAAAGAATTATTGTTTTGTAAATTTCCCTTCTTCAAAAGACAATTGGTTTCCGTGTACCTCCTGCCGGTTTCCTGCCCACCATGCTAAATTATTCATCCGCCCAGCACCTAAATTTTTAGGTGCTGTGCATACTTGGGCGGCGCGCTACTCAGGCTAAAGCCTTCGCGCCCTTTTCATCTTAGTTACGTTTATTTAGCGCCACGCAGTGAAACCTTATTCATCTACACAGCTTAACGCTGTGCATACTTGGGCGAGCACTGCTCAGGCTAAAGCCTTCGCGCCCTTTTCATCTTAGTTACGTTTATTTAGCGCCACGCCGTTATTACCTTATTCATCCTCACGCTCCGCGTGCATACTTGGGCGTTTGTTCCCTTCTTCCTCCGTGTTCTCCGTGGTTAAATTATCCTCTCCTTACTGGGCGTGCACTGCTCAGGCTAAAGCCTTCGCGCCCTTTTCATCTTAGTTACGTTTATTTAGCGCCACGCCGTGTAGCATAATTTATCCACACCGCTTGACGCGGTGCATACTTGGGCGTACCTTGATTATCCTCGCTTTTTCCCGTACAATTCCCTTATGAAAAAGACAGTTATTTATTTTTTGCTCGCGGTCATGGCGCTGTCAATTTTTCCGTCCTGTACGCGGAAAAACGCCGACAATTCACAACTGCGCTACGGTTTCGCGAGCGAGCCCACGACGCTTGACCCTCTTAGCTCCGATAATACCGCTGACGGCAGAAGCATCCTCTTTAATGTTTTTGAAGGACTTGTAAAACCCGGCATTGACGGAACAATGCTTCCATGTATCGCCTCCTCATGGACAGTTGAACAGAGCGGTCTCTCTTATAATTTTACGATTAGAGAAGGCGTGTTATTCCACGACGGTTCTGTCGTAACTCCTGCCGATATCAAGTTCAGCCTTGATACCGCGATCGCTTCCGGTTTTCCCGGCTTGGATAATATTAGTGAAGTAACAATTCAGGGTGAAAATCAAATAAGAATACTTCTGAAATCTATAGACCCGGAATTCCTTCCCTACCTGACAATTGGAATTGTTAAAAGAGAAATCGCGGATCGCAAAAAGGATGTAATAGGAACGGGACCATTCTTTGTTGAAAGTTATACAAAGCAAAGCAACCTTGTGTTAAAGAAATTTGATAATTACCGGCAGGACGGTTTGCCGCATTTGGAGAAGGTAACCATTGTGTTCTTTTCTAATTATGACGCTCTGTTAGTCGCTTTTCGCGGCGGCAGTATTGACGGAGCGAGCATAACAGGAGCGATGGCAGAACAGCTTAGCCACAGACAATTTGATATTTTTAATAACAGTTCTTCGGCAGTGCAATTACTTGCGCTTAACAACGCTTCCCCTCCGTTTAATGATATTCGTGTGCGCAGAGCTATTAATTTTGCCGTGAACATTCAGGAAATTATTGACGCGGCGTTTTTTGGCGTTGGAGAGCCGTCGGGAAGCCCGATTATTCCGGGATTATCCGTTTATTATGAAAATTCATATTCAACTGGCGAGAGCCAGTATAATCCCGATATGGCGCGTACACTGCTTTCTCAAGCCGGATTTAATGAACGGAACAAACTTATCTTTGAAATTACAGTCCCCTCAAATTACGCGATGCATATTGATACAGCGCAGGTAATTGTAGACCAGCTTGAAAAGATCGATGTTGACGCAACTATCAAACTGGTTGACTGGTCAACATGGCTTTCTGAAGTATACTTCGGACGGCAGTATCAGGCGACAATAATTTCTTTGGATAGCCCAACTGTCTCACCACGCAGTTTCCTTACCCGTTACCAATCAGATAACGTCAGTAATTTTATCAATTTTAACAGCGCCGATTTTGACAGAATATACAATGCTGTACTTACAGAGACCAATAACGAAAGACGTATCGCGCTTTACAAGGAAGCTCAGAGGGTCATTATCGCGAACTCTGCAAGCGTTTATATACAGGATATTTTATATTTTACAGCCTTACGTCAGGGCGCTTATGATGGAGTGGTAAATTATCCGTTATATGTAACTGATTTTGCCGCTATTTATGGGAAAAAAGAATAATTGAGCTATATACTTAGAAGAGTTATAGTAGCTTTAATCACATTATTTCTTGTTTCGATATTATGTTTTCTCGCCTTCAGCGTTATAAAAGGAGACCCTGCTGTTTTTTCCGCTAATGTAAATACATCTCCTGAACAACTTGAGACGTTACGTGAAGAAATGGGGCTTAACCGCAATGTTTTTATCCGCTACTTTGACTGGCTCTTCAACCTCCTGCGCGGCAATCCGGGTAGCTCCATGCGCTATCACGGAGAGGCAATCTCAACGATGATTTCACACCGTATTCCGGTTAGCTTTTCGCTCGCCATACTTTCTCTTCTTTTTATATTGATAATTTCAGTGCCGCTCTCGCTTTTAACGGTAAAGCGCGAGGGAAGTCTGCTTGACCGTATAATAAATTTTCTTACAGCCGCGGGAATTAGCGCGCCTGGATTTTTTATAGGAATTTTATTTATTTTTTTATTCGGTTTTATGTTAAAAATCTTTATTCCGGGTGAGTATATCGATTACAGGGAAAATTTTTTTGGTTTTTTAGGCTGTCTTTTTTTCCCCGCTCTGGCAATCGCTATTCCGAACGCCGCTGTTTTGACAAAATTCCTTCGAGGCTCGCTCTTTTCTGAACTGCAAAGCGATTATGTACGAACCGCGAGAAGCAAGGGGGCAAACAGTTTTTATACACTGTGCCGTCATGTGCTAAAAAACGCCGCAATCCCTGCAATTACGGTCTTTGGCATGATCATTGCCGAAGTTTTATCGGGCAGTGTCGTTATTGAACAGGTTTTTTCAGTGCCGGGAATTGGAAGACTGTTAATCGGGGCGATTAGTTCAAGGGATTATCCGCTAATTCAAGCGTTAATGGTTTATATCGCCTTTGTCGTAGTTTCTGCTAACACTCTCGCCGACATCGTTATAATGATAATCGATCCCAGAATAAGACCGTCAAAAAGGGCTATTCAATGAAACTAAACTTAGAGCTAAAAATAGGAGCCTCCATCGGCATTTTCATTGTCGCGATGTCGCTTTTAAGTTTTTTTTGGGTTCCGCATGATTACAACAGTATGGATCATAACAACCGCTTGTTATCGCCAAGTACAAGCCACCTCTTAGGAACCGACAATTTTGGCAGAGATATATTTTCACGAATAATGGCAGGCGGCAGAAACTCCCTGCTCCTTGCCGTATGCACTGTCGCGGGGGCGGCGGCGGCAGGAAGCATACTTGGACTTTTAGCAGGTTTTATCGGAGGGATCGTAGGTGAAATAATTATGCGGATAATAGACACGATAAACTCTTTTCCCGGAATAGTAGTAGCCCTTTTATTCGTTGCCATTATGGACAATGGTCAATTTACACTATTTGTCGCGCTTTTAATACTTTTTATACCAAGTTTTACACGCGTTATGCGAACAGGAGCAATGCAGTATAAAAACGCTGAATTTGTACAGGCAGAGAGAATTCTTGGCGCTGGTTTCTTTCGGCTAACTTTTATACATATTCTGCCTAATATTGCCCCATCCCTGCTTTCCGCGTCAGTTATCGGGCTTTCCAACGCGATACTCGCGGAAGCCGCGATGAGTTACCTTGGCATGGGCATTCAGCCGCCCAATCCTTCATGGGGCAGAATGTTACACGAAGCGCAAACATGGTTTTTTAACGCCCCATGGTGCGCCCTAGCTCCGGGATTGTTTATCATGCTGACAGTTATCGCCTTTCATATGCTTGGCGAAGGTCTTAGGCGAAGGTTTGGAGTTTGATATGCCCTTGCTTGAAGTACGCGAACTTGTTGTCGCCTTAAAAAAAGACGATAAAACAATTAATGCGGTGGACAATATCAGTTTCTCAATTAACGAAGGTGAAATTATAGGGCTTGCCGGAGAAACAGGTTGCGGCAAAACCCTCGCCGCCCTATCTATCGCAGGACTTCTGCCGCAGAAAGCGAAAGTCCTAAGCGGCGAAATTATTTATAACGGACGGCAATTAACTTCCCTAAGTGAAAAAGATTACTGCAACATTCGGGGAAAAGAAATATCAATGATTTTTCAGGAGGTAAGGCAATCCCTCAATCCGCTACTCAGAGTTGGCAGGCAGATCAGGGAAGCTCTGGAACTTGGAAGCGCCGCTCCGTTAAAATTGAGCGACAGAGCAAGTTGCAAAATACGCGTTTTAGAAATGTTGCGTCTTCTTGGGTTCAACGAACCGAAAAAAATATACAACGCCTATCCTCACCAGCTTTCAGGCGGAATGTGTCAGCGGATAATGGCGGCAATCGCCGCGATCAGCCGTCCGCGTCTTTTGTTAGCTGACGAGCCTTCCAGTTCTCTTGACGCTGAAAGTCAGGAGAACATTCTTTCAATGCTTACGGAAATGAACCAAAAGCAGAAAACGTCAGTCCTTATCATCTCACACGATCTTTCTATAATACGCCAATTTTGCAGTCGCTTTTTTATCATGTATGCCGGAAAAATTGTTGAAGAAGGACAATCCTCTGCGCTCTACTCTCCCCTTCACCCGTACACTCAGGCTCTTATTGGCGCGATACCGGGAAAAGACAAGCGCGGCAAAGACCTTGAGAACATTCCCGGAAAAGTTCCCTCTGTAGAGGATAATTTTACAGGATGCCCTTTCGCGCCACGTTGTAAAAAAGCTCAAAAAAAATGCGAAGAAACTTTTCCAAGCGCAACCGAAACAGAAAGCGGAAAAGTTTATTGTTTCTTTCCAAACACGGGAGGCGGCAATGGATAACATGCCTTTGCTTTCTGTCTGCGATGTCTCAAACGCCTATGTCAGCAGAAATTTCGGTCTTTTTGGAAAAAAAGAAATAAAGCACGTCCTAGATCATGTCAATCTTGAATTACGGGCGGGAGAAATTTTTGGGCTTACAGGAAAATCCGGTTGTGGTAAAACAACTCTCGCGCGCTGTATTCTTGGCATTATTGAGCATGAGGGGGAAATTTTAATTGACGGGCAAAAGATTGAAAACAAATCGCAGAAAATTCAAATTGTGTTTCAGGAGCCGGGTGCGTCTCTTAATCCTGCGAAAAAAGCCGGCTGGTTAATGGAAGAGCCGCTTGTCATTCACAAAATTGGCACTCCTAGTGAGCGCAGGCAAAAAACAGACGAAATGCTGTTGAAGGTCGGGCTTGACCCGTCCTATAAAACACGCCGCGTCAATGAACTTTCAGGCGGTCAAAAACAGCGCCTTTGCATAGGACGCGCCCTAATTCTCCAGCCCCGCCTTTTAATCGCTGATGAGGCAATCAGTTCCCTTGACGTTTCTACAGGCGCGCAAATACTAAACCTGTTCAGGGAACTTCATTCTAACCTTGGGCTGAGTATTCTCTTTATTTCGCATAACAAAGACGCTGTTGAATATCTGTGCGATAGGATTGTCAAGATGAGGGATGGGAGGATCAACGAATGAACAAATGCGTGTTTTGTCTAGGCGAAGTACAAACAAAATTATCTTTAACTACTAATTCTTCTTAAATTATTACTCGCATCGCTTTCTGTCCATCTACGTTTAAATACGAGTATTTTTTCTCCTCTATTAGTTGTAAAAACAATTTGATCATTTATATTAAGCATTTCATTTATGTAAGTTGTATGATCATTAGTATCATTTATAACATATATTTCATTATTATAATATATTGTATATTGGTTATTTTCTTCTATTATTTCAGGAAGATTGTTTATACGAGCATATATACTATCATAATTATCTATCATTTCTTTTAAGTTTTTAATTTCCAATCCCGTAGCTCTATTAAAATGAATCAACCTAACACCTTGAAATGTATCACTATATCTTTCACTTTCTTTCAAATTTGGATTATAATAATATGCATTAAGAGCATAATCTCCAAATTTTTGTATTTTCATTTTTTTCAATCTTCCATTATCATCCCTAATAATAAAATTTCTATTATTTGTAAGATTTACATCTAATATTAATTCGGAAAACGTATAGTATTTATCTAATGCAACTGTGACCGATACTACATCAGAATGACGTGGTGTTGTTCTATAACGTTTATCTTCTTCATTAAATATATAAACATCTTTTAATGATTTTTCTATACCATTTAAATTATTTGTCAAAGCATCAAACATTGTGTAACAACTATTAAGTACAAGCAAAATTAGCAAATTAATAATTAAAAGAGTTCTAATCCATTTGTTTTTCATTTTTTATTCCATCCTTATATAGTTGTTTAACTACAATTGATATAAACTACCGTAGGCTCATTTCGCAGTTTGAATAAAAACACCGTTCCATTCTTCCGGCGGCGGATTGTCTTTATACTGGAGACACCGGTCTATCATAAGGCGGCTTGGCGTATCATTCGGGCTATATTCTATTATTTCGTTAAAAGAATTCATTGCTTTGTCCCAGTTTTGCCTGAAGTAGTGCTGTAAACCTTCTTCGTATAACTCGCAATTTCTCTTTTGCAATAGGTCAATCTCATCCTTAAAAGAAATCAACTCATAGATGTTCATTCCGCCGGAGTGTCCAAGAAGCGAGACGCGATCCAGAAGACGGAATTCAAAATTGTCTTTACATTCCTTATAGGTACTGTCGCTTACGATTATCTCTGTTCCGTATATTTTGTTTATACTCTCAATTCTGCTTGAAACATTAACAGAATCGCCTATAATTGTATAATTCAATCTTTCTTTGTAACCCAAATTCCCGACAATAACACTACCGGTATGAATACCAATGCGGGTTACAAACTCGATCTTTTCCTGTTGTAAAAGGTAACGCAGGTTTTTTTGAATTACAATCGCGGTATGACAGGCTTTCTCGGCGTGGTTTTCCATCGGTAGGGGCGCGCCCCAAAAAGCCATCACCGAATCCCCGATAAATTTATCAATGGTTCCTTTATTTTCTAAAATAGTTTTTGATATACTTTCAAAATAAACACAAAGGTCCTTAATAAGTTTTTCAGGTTCCATCTTTTCTACAATAGAAGTGAACTTAGAAATATCGCTAAAAAAAACAGTAAGCTCCTGTTGTTCGCCGCCTAAATCCGCAGTGATGTTTCTGTTGATAAGCTGGATTACAAGATCGGCGGGAACATAACGTTTGAAATGATTAAAAAGTTTGCTTTCTTCATAAACAAGAATTGCGTAAATAACAATTATAAGGGTAAGAAAAGCATAAGGCACATACCAGAACAGCGGTTGAATATTACTGCTCAATAACACCATGTCACGCAGACTTGCTACGGAAACTATCAGCGTAGTAAACAACAGCGGCGCAAGCATATAATCCTTTTTTAATATGATGGAAAGAACCGGAAAAACAATACAAAGCAGTAATAACGGTATTATATAAATATTGCTTATAACGGAAAACGCGAGATTTACCATGTGCTTGTCTTTTTGTAAAGCTACAAACGCGGCGCACGTTAAACTGAATATAATAATACCTGTTACAATATATTTTTTTTGCTTTGGAAAGAGTCCTGATGATTCTATAATATACAGAGAATAAAAGCCAAAACAGAGCAGTTGAAAACTGCGAGTTATTTTTATTATCGCGTTATAATAATTTGAGTCAAAGGAAAATCCTATATTGGCATAAGCAAGGGCGAAAGACATGGATAAAAATGAGAAAATAAGATACTTTTTATCCTTACAGCCTCTGGAAAGAAATAAAACAAAATGGTATAGCGCGACAAGTATTGCCAAAAACTGCGCCGCAATCACCAAATAGGTATTAAAGAAATTTTTGAAAAACACTTTTTGCGCATTATCTTTATATTCCGCTATTGACAGTTCAGGCATAGAATTGGTTTCGTATAACGGAAAAACTTCGACAACAAGACTGTTCTCTTCGTCATAATTAATCAGCTCCCCGGCAAGAGGCACATCCAACGCCACTTGATACCCTGTGGAATATACTCTTCTTTTGGTTTCCTGTTTAAGTCCTTTTCTGTAAATTGTAATATCATTTATATGAATGATTACGGGCATGTCAAAATAGTCGATATAGAGGGTAAGCTCCTTATCTTCAAAATCTTTTGATACGGAAAAATTTGACTTAAATACATGATAATTATCGTCATCTTCATTGTTAATAAGTTTTTCTCTATTATATGGTGCAAAACCCGGTAAATCAAAGTTCGCCGCAAGCATTCTCTCTCTGTCAGAATTCCTGCCCGAATAAATAAGGAAGTCCCCGATATACAGCCTGTCCATACCGGAAACAAAGTTATTTGAAGCAGAAACAACGGGATCAGACGGTTTACAGCCAAACACAATAATGCCTAAAAGCATTAGTCCCAATAGATTGAAAAAAAGCCTTCCCTTGACCATGCTAAGAACTCCTTTTTATATACTATCAGTTCCAAAGGAAGATTACAAGCTCTTTTTTAAGATGGGGACTGTCTGAGAAGAATATTTACCCAGCATCAAAGGATATAGGTAGGGTGTGAATGTAGAGTTTAACAGATCGCGTCCTGCTCTGAGGACGGTCATTCATATTAATTCTTATAGTAAATGGCACATAACTCAATATATTAGCATAGCGTCGCCATAACTGAAAAAGTAATACCCCTCACGGATAGCTTCTTTATAACTTTCAAGGATCAGCTCCTTTCCGGCAAAAGCGGACACAAGCATCAGTAGTGTAGAAAGCGGGGTGTGAAAATTTGTAAACAAAGCATCTACTGCCTTAAACTTGTATCCCGGATAGATAAAGATTGACGTATCTTGCCAACCCCGCTTTAGCCTGTCTTCGCTAAACGCGCTTTCAAGGGAGCGAAGGCTTGTAGTGCCGACAGCGACTATTTTTCGCTTGTTTGCGAGCGCATTCTCAATAAGAGCCGCGTTTTCTTCTGTAATAATAAACTGTTCCTTGTGCATTACATGATCTTCTATTTCTTCGGTGCGTACAGGCAAAAATGTTCCAAGACCGACATGCAGAGTAACAAACGCTCTCTCAATTCCCTTTTCTTCGAGTGTGTTCAAAAGTTCCTGCGTAAAATGCAATCCTGCCGTTGGGGCGGCGGCTGAACCTGTCTGCTTCGCGTAAATCGTCTGATAACGCTCAGCGTCGGCAGGTAAATCCTTTCGTTTAATATACGGCGGAAGTGGAATATGCCCGTACTTTTCAAGATCATCATCAGTCAGCGCATGATCAAACTCAAGATATATAAAACCCTCTTCAAAACCTGTGATGACCGCTTTTGCCCATTGTACGCCGCCGCCGTCTAAAAAAATAAAAGCTGTTCCCGTCTTTATCCTGCGAGCGCGTTTTGCAAGCGCCTTCCAAAAACAAGCGTTTCCGTCCTTGTCCTGTAGTAACAGAAATTCTGTTAGTGCGCCAGTTTGCGTATTTTTAGCATACAGCCGCGCTTTACGGACTTTAGTGTCGTTAAAAACCAGCAATGGCTTTTCGCCCGTGGGACTTAAAAAACTCTTCCCACAAAGAATGTCAGGTAATTTAAGGACACTTGTATGTGAGCGCGAACCACAAGAGCGATCCAATGTCATAAGACGGCTTTCCCCCCTTTGCGGACGCGGCTGTTGCGCTATAAGGTCATCCGGGAGATCAAAATTAAAATCGTTTGTCTTCATTAAAAGAGGGAACCTTCATTACGCGGAATGTCAGGCATTCCCAAATGACCGTAGGCAAAAGACGTTACTACCCTGCCGCGAGGAGTGCGCTGTAAAAGCCCCGCTTGAATTAAATATGGCTCGTAGTAGTCTTCTAAAGTTTCAACAGATTCGCCTATCGAAATGGCAAGAGTTTCTGCTCCCACAGGACCGCCCTTATAACGTTCTATAATAATTTTTAATATTTCTCTGTCTTGTTTTTCAAGACCAAGCTCGTCTATCTCAAGACGGGACAAACCTGTTTTCACAACAGATAACGTAATTGAGGGCTCTCCTGCGTATTGCGCAAAATCTCTCATCCGTTTTAACAACTGATTTACAACCCTCGGAGTGCCCCTTGAAGATTTTGCCAAAAGGGATGCCGCGTCATTTTCAATTTTTACGTTTAAGAGGGACGCGGAGCGGCGGACAATCGCTTCGAGGTCTTCCAGTTCATAAAAGGAAAAACGGCAGGTGATTCCAAAGCGGCTGATTAAAGGACTGGAAACAACTCCTGCTTTTGTTGTCGCTCCAACCAGAGTAAAGGGCTTAATAGCGATCCTTATCGTTCTTGCCATAGGTCCCTGCCCTACAACCCAGTCAATCCCGTAATCTTCCATCGCTATGTAGAGTAACTCCTCAATAGCAGGTTTTAGACTGTGAATCTCATCAATAAAAAACACATCGCCCTTTTTTAAGTTGGTTAAAAATCCTACAAGGTCTTTTGGTTTTTCAAGCGCGGGAGCTGTTGTCTGAATAAAACCGGAACCCAACTCATTTGCCACAACCTGAGCCATTGTAGTTTTACCAAGCCCCGCAGGTCCAATTAAAAAAAGATGATCAAGACTGTCGCCGCGCTCTTTTGCGGCAGAAATAAAAACCGACAGATTTTCTTTCATCCCCTTCTGTCCTAAAAACTCCAACAAACTTCGGGGGCGCAGGGCAAGGTCTTGCGTATCGTCATTTATTGATTCGGGACGAACTATACTGCTTTCGGGTTTTACTTTTTTCTTCTCCATCTCATGTCCCGCTTAAATATACAATCGCTTCTTTAAATAACAATTTTTCTTTTTCAGCTAACGGTAAGGATTTATCAACCGCCACTTCTGCTTTTTCCAGTGCTAAGGTAGCGGCTCTTCTGTCATAGCCCATTTCTGCCAGCGCTTCAACAAGGTCATTGTAGGGAGAAGAAACCGCGCCTTTCGCCTGCGTCTGAACAAGTTTTCCCTTTAATGAAAGAAGCATCTTCTGGGCTGTCTTTTTTCCCAATCCCGGAACAGCCTCAAGGCGCGTAAGGTCTCCATTTTCAAGAGCCTTTTCAAGATCATCCTGACTTATGCCGCTCATGATTTTTAACGCGCCCTTAGGACCAATGCCCTCGACTTTTAAAAGCTCCAAAAAAGTATCGCGCCGCCTTTCATCAGAAAAACCAAAAAGTTTCATCTGGTCTTCCCTGTGGTACAGCCATGTCAGAACCCTGCACTCGCCGTTTAGCGCAAGGGTCTGAATATCATTTGCGGGCATAGCGATCTCCCACTCAATATCGCCTGAGAGAACAAAAACCGCATCTAGGGTCTTTTCGCTGACAATTCCGCGAATACTGTTGAACATGATTCAAGCATACCATTTTTATGAAAAAAAGTAAGAATTCCCTTGACAGATGGCATAGAATATAGTATAGTCAGACTAGTCAGACTATACTATATATAAGGGGCAAATATGAAGAAGGAACTGGTAAAAAACAGGACAGAATGGCAATTACAGGAGGCAAAGGCTATGTTTAGTGAAGTTATCAAATCGGCTTTTTCAAAGCCGCAAATTATCACGGTTCGGGGAAAGAAAACGGCTGTTATCCTTTCCTTTGAGGACTACCAAAAACTCTCCGGTCCTAGGCAGACCCTTTACGAATTCATCCAAAACTCCCCCCTTAGGGATGTTGCTCTTAAACTACCCCGCCGCCAGAGCGAAGAAATGAGGAAGGTTTCACTGTGAAATACCTTTTAGACACAAACGTAATTTCTGAAATGCAAAAAACACAATGCAATCAGAATGTAAAATCATTTGTAGAAACCGTCCATTGGGAAGAGTTGTATTTATCCGCGATTACCATAGGGGAGATTTGTTATGGCATTGAAAAACTCTCTTACGGAAAAAAGAAACACGATCTATCGGTCTGGCTATACACAAAATTACCCGAATGGTTTAGCGGACGAATTATAACTTTAGATTCCGATGTGATGATGGAATGGGGAAGACTTTGCGCGAAGATACAGAGAAAACTGCCATTCGCCGATTCATTAATCGCGTCTTCGGCGATTACCCACCATATGTTTCTTGTTACAAGGAACACGAAGGATTTTGAAGATATCGAAGGGATCAATATTATCAACCCTTGGGAATTTTAACGCTAGTAGTCATAACATTTTTTCCCAAATTTCCACACAAAGGCACGAAGGCACAAAGGACGGCGATTAACTTGTCAAAGGTGCGTTTCATTCCATATCTTTTTTTTGATTTCTATACTAATGAAGAAAAAGCTTGAAGAATACGCTCAGCCTTCCTTTCTTCCCCTTTGTGCCTCCGTGCCTTTGTGTGAGGTCTTTTGCGAAGAATTGAGTAGACTATTGTTAATAGCACAAATCGCAGACCCTAGAGCGTCGGCGGCATGATCGGGTTTGGGGACGGTGTCCAGTCCCAAGATGAGTTTTACCATCTCCTGAACCTGCTTTTTATCGGCGGCGGCGTTGCCAACTACACCAAGTTTTATTGAGTTAGGGGTAAATTCATGCAGGGGAATAGCCTTTTCCGCTATAGCCGCAGATATTACCCCCCTCGCTTCAGCTACAGGAATCGCGCTGGAAACATTTCTGCCAAAGTACAGGGTCTCAATAGCGGCTGAATCGGGGTTAAATTTTTCGATAATTGAGCGTATGCTCTGTAAAATAAAAAAAAGGCGATCAGCGCGAGGGCTGTCCGCCTTTGTAGTAATAACTCCATGATCGATATGCTGAATCTTTCCGTCTACGTCATCAAGAATACCCCAGCCCGTACTGGCAAGACCTGGGTCTATGCCCAGCACCCTTCGATGTTTACGCTGTGTACGTTTATTCTGCTTCAAAACCTTCGGGGATCGCTATATTGGAATAAACGTTCTGCACATCGTCATTCTCTTCAAGTTTGTCAATAAGTCTTAACGCTTTCGCAGTCGCGTCATTATCCAGCGAAACTTCAGCTTCCGCGATCATACTGACTTCCGCGCTCATCGTTTCAAACTCTTTTGCCTGAAGAGCGTTAAGAACGCTTTCAAAATCCTCAGGCGCGGTAGTCACTTCGATTATACCTTCTGAGAGCGAAACATCTTCCGCGCCGCCTTCAAGCGCCACTTCCATTATAGCGTCTTCGGTGTATTTTTCACCGTCAACCGTAATAATGCCATAGCGCTTAAAAAGCCTTGAAACAGAACCGGAAGTCGCAAGCTGACCGCCGGCGCGCGTTAAAATGTTACGGATATCCGCCGCGGCGCGGTTTTTGTTGTCCGTAAGAACTTCGATAAAAATCGCTACTCCGCCGGGAGCGTAGGCTTCATAAACAAGCTCTTCATAGCTTACGCCTTCAAGCTCTCCCGTGCCCTTTTTGACAGCCCTGTCAATATTGTCCTTGGGCATATTGGCGGCTCTTGCCTTGAGAATAGCTGTACGCAGTCGTGGATTTCCGTCCAGACTTCCACCGCCCATTCGCGCGGCAATCGAAATTTCCTTTATCAACTTCGTGAACATTTGCCCACGTTTAGCGTCAGCAGCGCCCTTGGCGTGCTTTATTGTTGCCCACTTACTGTGGCCCGACATGATAACTCCTTAATTTGAGAATGAAATCTGTAGTTCCGCCGGAACTAGGCTCTTCCCTTTTGTACTGCCTTGTCAAGAGAATCGCGCATGAGCTTACGATACCTGTCCATAATAAATGGATTAACTGCCCTGACATCGGTTCTAATATTAAACTCAAAGCTGTCCTTGCAGGATTCACAGACAAGATGTTTATCATAATAAAACAATGTCCTGTCAGTTATCGGATTATCAATTTTTTTCTTACAAACATCACAAGAAACGGTTACCATATAAGCCTCCTAATAATTTAACCTTGTTTTAGTATACAAAAAAATTTACAATATGTCGAGTACTATATGGGAAAAAATGAAAAAAAATTGCTGATTGGGGGGGCTTGTTTTAGCCGGGAAAACCCCCTTATCATAGCGGAATTGGGTACTTCCCACAACGGCGATATTGTCAAGGCAAAAGAGATGATCTCTGCCGCAGACGAGGCAGGCGCTCTTTGTATAAAAGTACAAATGGTCTATGCCGATGAAATTCTCCATCCAAATACGGGGGAAGTACCCCTTCCCGGGGGCAAAATCAGGCTATATGACAGGTTCAAAGCCCTTGAAACACCCCTAAAGTTCTACGCCGACATCAAAGAATACGCCGAATCACGCAATATTTTGTTCCTTTGCACCCCATTTGGGTTAAAAAGCGCTTCAATTTTAAGGGAAATACAGCCACAAATGGTAAAAATCGCATCGCCTGAGCTAAATTATACCGGTTTACTTGAAAAAATAGCGGAATGGAAGGTTCCTGTGCTTCTTTCTTCGGGTGTTTCCCGCCTTTGCGACATAGAAAGGGCTGTTTCTATCATAAAACCGCAGACAAATCTCTGCCTTTTGCACTGTGTAACGAGTTACCCCGCCCCTGAGAGCGACTACAATTTGAGGGTTCTTCCCAATCTCGCGGCGATTTTTGGCGTTCCGGTTGGTGTGAGCGACCATAGCGCCGACCCGCAGTTGGTTCCCGCATTGGCGGTGAGCGTTGGAGCTTCTGTAATTGAAAAGCATTTTTGTCTTTCCAAAACCGACTCAGGGCTTGATGACCCAATCGCCCTGCCGCCGCGAGAATTTTCCCAAATGGTGAAGGCAATTCACAGCGCGGTAGGAATTGGCGGAAAAGAGACAATCGCCCACTATAGCCGCGAGAGAGGGGAATCTCTTGTGGAACAAATCTTGGGAGACGGGGTCAAAGAGCTTGCCCCTTCGGAAAAGGACAATTACCATTTAACAAACCGTTCAATTCACGCGCTTAGGGACATTAAAAAGGGCGAAGTATTAAAAAGGGACGATTACGCCGTTCTGAGGACTGAAAAAGTTTTGCGTCCCGGTCTTGAGCCGTGTTGGGAAGACTCTGTAGAGGGGAGAGCCGCGAGGAACTTTATTCCGGCAGGAGAAGGAATAAGGTTTGAAGATATTTAAGGGGCTGTAACAACTGTATTATTCCATAATATTTCACACGGAGGCACGAAGGCACAAAGGATGGCGCTTAATTTGATAACGGCGCATTCCTTACCATGCTTTTTCTTAATTTCAATGATTAAAGAGAAAAGCTTGAAGAGTACACTCAGCATCCTGAATTCTTCTTTCTTCCCTTTGCGCCTTCGTGCCTTTGTGTGAGTTCTTTTGAGAAAAATGTAGAGGAGGGAGAATATGAATCTAAAACATCGAAAAGCTGAAATTGAATTGCGTCTTGTAAAAAAAGACGGAACGCCTGTAGCGAATCAGGAAGTTAATGTTACACAAAAAACTCATCAGTTTCTTTTTGGAGTCGGCGGTTTTGAAGCTGTTGAACTTGCCGGAGGAAAGCCGGGCGGAGAAGCAATTGATGAGGCGAGAAAATCTCATATTAAGGAAAAACTTGGCAAACTTTTTGGATTTAACAATTACGCTACCCTGCCCTTCTACATCGGCAGGTATGAGCCGCAAGAAGGACAACCTGACGAAGGGCGCGTAAAAGCGGGGGCTCGCTGGTTTTCTGAACGAAATGTAACATTAAAGGGGCATCCCCTTTGCTGGCACACAGTCTGCGCCCCCTGGCTTATGAATTACTCCAACGCTGAAATTCTGCGAAAAGTTATCGCGCGAATAGAACGTGATGTATCGGCATTCGCGGGCTTAATCGATATTTGGGATGTAATTAATGAAGTTGTCATAATGCCAATTTTTGACAAGTACGATAATGCCGTTACGCGAATATGCAAAGAGTACGGACAAATACGCATTGTCAAGGAAGTTTTCTCCGCGGCAAAACGAGCGAACCCGAACGCTGTTTTGTTACTCAACGATTTTGATATATCAGAAGAATATGAAATACTGATAGATAAATGTTTACAGGCAGGGATTCCAATTGATGTTATCGGTATTCAGTCGCACCAGCATCAAGGTTATTGGGGAGTACAAAAAGTCAACGATGTGCTTGCGCGATTTTCCCGTTTTGGCTTGCCGCTTCATTTCACGGAAAACACGATAATTTCAGGCGATTTAATGCCGCCGCACATCGTTGACCTTAACGATTGGCAGGTGGAAGAATGGGCAACCACGCCTGAGGGCGAGGAGCGTCAGGCGCGGGAAATTTCTGAAATGTACGATATTCTTTTCTCTCATCCGCAGGTAGAGGCAATTACAACATGGTCGGGCGGAGACAACGCATGGCTCCACGCGCCTGCCGGCTTCCTTCGCGCCGACAACAGCGAAAAACCGTCGTACAAAGCGCTCCGTAACAAGATAGAAAATGAATGGCGCACAGAAAAACAAACGGTTTCTGACGCAGACGGTTCAATCAAACTGGAAGGCTTTAAGGGAAAGTACGAACTTTCCTTCATGGGCAAGACGGTTGGTTTTGAATTGGATGGCAGGCGGAAGGATTTGAAGGTTGAGATTTAATAAAGAGATCAACGAATTATACGAATTGAACGAATTAGACGAATAAAGACTGAGGGCAAGGAGTAGAAAGTAAAGAGGGGGATACAGAAATCAAAATTAATTTTTCTTATTATTATAATTATCTATAATTATTTTTAATTCATCATATTCACTTTTTGACCATTTACCTTGATATATTAAATAATATTTCTTATCTTTTTTACCATACACTTTAACATATTCATCAAAAAAAGGAATAGTTCCAACAAGAAATGTGCCTCTAGTAAAATTTTGGTCTCTTACACGATTTATTTCTAATACATCATAGTTAAAATCATTTAATTTTTTTTGTTCTTCTTTATCTAATAAATTTATTCTCCATTTTCTCTCAATAGAAGAAAATATTCCGGAAATAATCATTGCTATTATAACTACAATTATGGATATTAAATAAATTTTTCCAAAATCCCATTCCATAATTAAATATTATCCTACATTTTAATTTTTTGTCAATAGTAGCCCCCAATATTAAAAAACATCCTTCAAAAAGACATCACACAAAGGCACTAAGGCACAAAGGATACGCTCGCCGCCCCTTCTTCCCTTAGTACCTCCGTGTACTCCGTGTCCTCTGTGGTTTTATATTCTTTTTGGACATCCCATCAGCGAGCGAAGATAGCAATAAGATAACTGGTCTTCCATTGCTCATTGCTCACTACTCATTGCTCATTTATATATTTATGCAAATAACGCCTGAAATTATAAGCAGAACTCCTATAATTTTTTCTATTCCGATTTTCTCTTTAAGAAAAAAATACGCTATGAGCATTGTCCAAATGATACAAAGACTGTTCAGCGGCACTACAATTGAATAATCCAGTCTTTTTAAAAGCCACATGCTTAAAACACTCGATACTAAATATAAAATTGCGCTGATATATAAATATTTATTGGTAAAAATACCAATAATTGTTCCGCTGTTAGAGGCTTTTTTAATTAAAAAACTTCCAAATGAGGCTATAATAGTCATGACTACAAGTATTATAAAAGACACTATCATCGGCTGGTTCTTCCAATAACAACGGCTCCTATTACAATAAGTAAGATGCCTATTATATTTATTAGGGATGTTTCTTCATGAAGTATAAATATTCCGATAAGAGAGGCAAAAACAAAACTCATGCTGTTTATTGGCTGTAAAACAGAAAGTTCTCCGTTTCTGTAGGCAAAAATCATCGAAATAGAGCCTAATATATAAATTGAAAACCCTCCAAGAATGTATAACGGATCATATCCCGGCATGAGTTTCCATATTAGCTGACCAAGGCACAAACAAACGGAGCATAACAGCATAAGAGGTATACCTAAAATATATTTGTTTTTAACCATAAATGTTATAAAATATTATTTACTGCCAGCTTTTCATCGCTTCCTTAAAAGCGGTTTTTGAAGCGCTTATTATCTTTTCATCTACACAATAGGCAAAACGCAGCCATCCCTGTTTGCCGAAACCTGAGCCGGGAACTCCCAATATCAGATGTTTTTTTAGATGTTCAACAAAAGCCTTGTCATCGCTTTCTCCGTTCGCTCTCTTTGGCGCTTTACAAAAAAGATAGAACGCGCCCTGCGGCAGAGCGTATTCAATACCGGCTTCATTCAGTACATCCATAAAAGCATCGCGCCTTTTTTCGTAGATTGAAACATCAACTCGCGCTTCTGTTAATGAACCGACTATTTTTTGCATAAGAGCCGGAGCGTTTACAAAGCCAAGAATTCTTGTCGCGTAAATTAAACCGTTTACAAGATCGTCTTTGGCGGAAATTTCAGGACTTACCGCGATAAAACCGATACGCTCACCGGGAAGTGAGAGGCTCTTTGAATAAGAACTGACTACAATTGCTTCGCTGTAACAACTGAGGATAGGAGGAACTTCGCCTGTGTACGCGATTTCACGGTAGGGTTCGTCTGAGACAATATACGGAAGCCTTCCCGTTTTTTTACCATGTTCTTTAAGGAGGGAGGCAAGGGAGGCAAGAGAAGCGGCGCTGTAAATTTTCCCCGTAGGGTTGTTAGGTGAATTAATGATGATAGCGGCGGTTTTTTCGTTTAACGCCGCCCCAATAGCGGATAAGTCCAAATCGAAGTCTTCCGTAGAATCAACTTCGACAAGTTTCGCTCCGTGGTTTGTTGTATATGCTTTGTACTCCATAAAGTAGGGGCGGCTCACAATAACTTCATCGCCAGGGTTACATATAGTTTTTATTACTACATTCAGCCCACCAGCGGCTCCCGATGCCATGACAATGTAAGAGCCGTCAACTTTTACATTCTGTTCTCTGCAAACTTTTTTTGCCAGAGCTTCCCTCACATTGGCGTAACCGGCGTTAGGCATATAACCATGAGAGCCTTTTTCGTCCTCCTGCGCGAGTTTTACAAATAACTCGTGAAAAGCGGCAGGCGGTTCTATATCGGGATTTCCAAGCGAGAAATCAAAAACTTTGTCCGCTCCGTGCCGGTTTTTTAACTGTATGCCCTCTTCAAACATTTTGCGGATCATGGAAGAGGACGCGAGGGCGTTTTGAATGCTTTCTGCTATTGCCATATTTTTCTCCTTATACCAATGTACGTGCTATACGAACAATGTCAGCGAAAACTCCTCCGGCTGTAACTTGAGCGCCGGCTCCCGGTCCTTTTATGACCATCGGGAGTTTTGAATAACGGTTTGTCGTAATAACTACCATGTTGTCGCTGTCTACAAGTTTGGTGAAAGGACTCTCTTCCCCTTCCGCGCGAAGAGAAAGTTTTGCTTTGCCTTCCTCAATCACCGCGATATAGCGTAATTTCTTTCCTTCAGCGTCTGCTTTCGCGCGGCGTTTTTCATAATCAGCGTCTGATTTTTGCAGTTCAGCAAAAAAAGCGTCTATGTCTTTCGCGTTAAAACAGGACTGCGGCAAAATAGGTTCTATTGTTACGTTTTTAAATTCAATTGAAAGACCGCATTCCCTGGCGAGGATAAGAACTTTTCTCGCCGCGTCCATGGCGTTTAAGTCATCACGGGGATCGGGTTCTGTGTAACCCTTTGCTTTTGCCTCTCGCACCAATGCGGAGAACGGAATTGAGCCGTCAAAATTATTGAAGATAAAACTCAGTGTACCTGATAGTATAGCTTCTATTCTAATTACCTTGTCACCCGAAAGGAAAAGATCACGCAATGTTGAGATAACAGGTAGCCCCGCTCCGACCGTACATTCATACAGGTACGGAATACCGCGCTCCCTTGAATATGTAGTAAGACGGGTGTAATAATCCAAAGAACCGGAACTTGCTTTTTTATTTGGCGTAACAATCGCTATTGAGTCGTGGAGAATTTTCTCATACAGAGCCGCAATATCTTCGCTTGCCGTACAGTCGCAGAAACAAGAATTGGGAAGATTGAGCGAAGTCATTCTTTCAACAAAGGCTAAGGCTCCCTTCTTGCCAACTTCGATCTGTTCCGTACCTGCTACTTTTCCTGCGGTTGTAAGCATTCCTTTTACTTTTTTTGGCTCAAGCCCATCAAGCGAAAAGAGCATTTTGTCGTAATTGGCGGCTCCTATCAAATTGATTTTTATCATATCCTTGTTAAACAATCTTTCAGAGTTTTCCGCGATTTGATCCAGCAAAGTACCGCCAATAAGACCTGTGCCAATCAAGAAAAGATTGACAGAGCGCTGTTGGGTGAAGAAGAACGCGTCATGAATAGCGTTAAGCGCCTTGCCTTCATCCGCAGATGAAATTACCGCTGAAATATTAGTTTCCGAAGAGCCTTGCGCGATCGCTACTATATTGATACCGTTGCGTCCAAGCGCGTGAAAAAATTTCCCCGAAATACCGGAAACGCTTTTCATAGCGGAGCCGACCACAGCGATTATCGAAAGGTCTTTTTCAATTACTGGCTTTTCAATTGAACCGTTTCGTATCTCATTTTGAAACTCTTCCTTCA
Organism: Treponema sp.; assembly: GCA_031254315.1. Taxonomy (GTDB): domain Bacteria; phylum Spirochaetota; class Spirochaetia; order Treponematales; family Breznakiellaceae; genus WQXQ01. The sequence continues at coordinate 24,527 of JAIRUQ010000098.1, read as the reverse complement.
ATATCGCGTCCGCTTCCTGAATGTCCTGCGGAAGAATAGCAAAACAGATTGAATATTCGCTGGAACTTTGGGAAATTAGCATAACGCTGATACTTTTTCTGGCGAGAGCGCCAAAAACACGCGCTGAAAAACCGGCGACGCCAAACATTCCCGTCCCCTGTATTCTTACAAGAGCGATGGAACTTATCGAGCTGATACCCTTAATTGGATATTTTCCTGAAACGGCATTAGCGGAAATTTTTGTACCTTCAAACTTTTGCCCTGTACTGCCGGAATAATTAAATGTGTTTCGAATAAGAATAGTAATTCCCTTTTCAAGAGCTGGTTTTACCGAAGGAGGAAACAACGCCTTCGCGCCGAAGTGAGAAATTTCCATCGCTTCAACATAGGATATTTCATCTATACAAAAAGCGTTTTTAACAAGGGCAGGGTCGGCGGTAAATATGCCGTCAACATCGCCCCATAACTCAAGTTTTTTCGCTCCAAGGGCGGATGCGAAAATAGCCGCGCTTAAATCGGAGCCGCCGCGTCCTATAGTGCTTGTATGCCCTTCAATAGTTGAGCCGATAAAACCTGTTACTACTTGCACTGTTTTTTTAACGCTCTTAAAATGAGCGCGAATATTATCCTCGGTCTCCTTTCTTAAAATTTCAGCCTTGCCAAATTTGGAGTCTGTTTTTATCAAATCCCGCGCGTCCAAAAAAACAGCTTTTATGTTATTTGCGCAAAGAATGAAAGCGAGAAGTTGCGCGGAAAGCCTCTCCCCAAAACTCATAACCAAATCGAGGCTTCTGGGAGATAATTCCCTTAAAAGAGAAATTCCATCCAAAATCTGCGACAAATGTACGATAATAATTTCGATTTCTTTAAGCGCGTTCTTTCGATCCAAACCTTTCAAAAAATACGAGGCGCAGTCAATGTGGCGATTGCTTATCTCTTCGACCTGTTTTGAATATTTTTCGCCGCTCAGCGCCGTATTGGCAAGAGCAATAAGGCTGTCGGTAACTCCCGAAAACGCCGTGACTATAACCGCCGGAACATTCCCCGCGTGTTCTTTGTCTCCTAAAATGCTGATAATTTGCTCAATTCCCTTAGGGCTTCCGGCAGATGAGCCGCCAAATTTAAGTATTAACATAATTTAACTCCCATTGAATATTACAGAATTTTTCTATACTTTTACAATAGTATTATGGAGAAAATAGAGTCAAAAGAAAGACGTATTTATTTTGATTGGGCGGCTTCTTCCCCTTATCGCATAACTTCCGCTTTGGCGGATGTTCCGTTTGGAAATCCGTCATCTCAGCACAGCGAAGGCAGGGCGGCAAAACTTGCCCTAGAGGACGCGAGGGAGCGGTGCGCCGCCGTTTTGAAAGTCCCTCCAGAAACCCTATACTTCACTTCAGGCGGAACGGAGTCCAACGCAATAGCGTTGTTTTCCAATTTGACGCGCCCAGGCAAGGGAAGGGTTATTTCGTCTTTCGCCGAACATTCTTCCGTAAGAGAGGGAATGGAAACCCTTGAAAAGATGGGGAAGCCCACAGGCAGGGTCGCCGTAAATTCGGCAGGCAGTGTAACAGCCGAGACTCTTACAAAAGCGCTGGAAAAAAATGGCGATGTTCGTTTCGCGGCAATAATGTCCGTAAACAACGAGACGGGCGCGGTTACCGATATTACTTCTCTTACAAATCTTATCCATAAGAAGACGGGAGACGGCGCTCCCATACATTTTCATTGCGACCTTGTGCAAGCTGTAGGGAAAATACCGGTTGATATTTCAAGCATGGAAATTGATTCCGCTTCTATAAGCGCGCATAAAATTTCAGGACCGCGCGGAATCGGGCTTTTGTATTTGAAAAAGCCGCTTGGAGTTTTTTATACAGGGGGGGGGCAAGAAAAGGGCATAAGGGGCGGTACTGAAAATACCGTTGGAGCTGTCGCTCTCGCCGAGTGTTTGGAAAAATACGCGGGCGAAACTGTGCAAGCAGAGTACATTAGCGCTAAAAGCCGCTGGAAAAAACTTATAATAGAACTTTCTAAAATTGAGCGCTTTAGAATTATTCCCCGTGAGCGAACTGCGGAGGATGACAGATTTTCTCCCTATATTTTACAAGCCGCTTTTAAGGACATTCCCGGCGAAGTTATGGCTCGAGCGTTAAACGATCTTGGCTTCGCTGTTTCTACAGGTTCGGCGTGTTCTTCGTCATCGCCTGAACGCCCTGTTCTAGCCGCAATGGGCATCGAAGAAAACCTGAGGATTGAAGGGATTCGTATTTCGCAGGGCTGGTCAACCACTGATGAAGAGATCGATCTTTTGATCTGCGCAATCGCGGAGGTGTTAAAATTTCTGTAAGCGGCGAACAAAAATCTTCACAGCGTGAGGCGACATGGCTCTTAAAACCGGCTGAATTAACACTCAAGGGCGATAACCGCAAAAGTTTTGAAGGCGTTCTAAAAAACAACATACACATTCTTCTTTCCACTCCTGACAGCAATATAAAGGTGAAATTTACAGCAGGACGTTATTACATTCACGCATCAGAAGAAAAAGCGCCTCTTGTAGAAAATGTGCTTTCACATTTAACAGGAATTTCAGGCTGGGCAAAAACCGTAACCTGCGAAAAAACCAAAGAGGCGGTAATTTCCGCCTGTGTTGAAGAAGGAAAAAAAATCTACGCTCAGGGAATTAAAACTTTTAAGATTGACGCTCGAAGAACCGACAAAAGTTTTCCGCTCTCTTCTTATGAGTTGTGCTGTATGGCAGGAGACGCCGTAACAAACGCTGTAAGCGGCTTAGAGGTTAACATTCACAATCCGCAGGATGTTATTAAAATTGAAATCCGCGAAAAAGCCTTTGTCTATTCAGGAGGGAAAAAAGGTTTTGGTGGTCTTCCTGTCGGAACCGCGGGAAGGGGAATGTTACTTTTATCGGGAGGGATTGACTCCCCTGTCGCGGGATTTTTAATGGCGGTTCGAGGAATGAACATAGACGCGATTCATTTCCACGCCTATCCTTACACTTCTTTAGAAGCAAAACAAAAAGTTATACGCCTTGCCGAAATTACAGGCGCGTACTGTATGGGGATTCGTCTTCACATTCTGAATTTTACGCAGGCGCAGATGCGTATAAAAGAGCGTTCTCCTTTTCCGTGGACAACGATTATGCTGAGGATGGCAATGATGGAAGCGGCGGAAATAGCCGCACAAAGGAGTAAGTGCAAATGCCTTATTACGGGTGAAAGTCTTTCACAGGTAGCGAGCCAGACAATAGAAAACTTAAACTGCACGCAGAGCAGGATAAAACTTCCCGTTCTGCGCCCGTTGATTGGCTTTAGCAAGGAGAGCATTATCCGTGAAGCGACACGCATCGGTACTTTTGAAACTTCGATACAACCGTATCAGGACTGCTGTACTCTTTTTAGCCCTCCTCATCCTGTCTTGTACGGCGATGTCAAAGAGGCAAACGCTTTATATGAAAAGCTGGAACTAAAAGTACTTATTGAACAGGCTTTGCAGGAACAGGAGTTAGTTAAAGTTTGACTAAAATGTTAAAAGGTTTTGTTTTAAGTTAAAAGTTTTTTGAATCAGAGGGGGGCAATTCCCCCAAACAGAACCGCATTTACTCCCTATATATTTGATGAATATATCTGCCGTCATTACGACTTAACATAATGCCATAGGATACTCTGGGGTTATCAAACATAATTATTTCATTTTTTATTCTTATTATGAAATGTCTGCCTTCGATAAATGTTCCAAAATCTTCATCATCCAATATTATGCTCTTTGTTATTATTAAATGCTCGCCATTGAAATATCTTACTTCTTCATCATCCAATAATATGCTTTCTTCAAAATCATAGGGTCGAATTATTAGAGTAACATAATGTCCTTCAATATTTTTATAAAAATATTGTCCTTCTTTCCTGCCTTCAAAAAAAATATAAAAGGAGCCACTCTTGCTAGAAGAACCAAAAAAAGTATAATTATCCGGATCAATCCGTGTTCTTATTTTAATTAAAAAATATTCTCCTCGGGTTTCATAACTAATACTATTTTTTATTTCTCTAGGCGGACTTTGTGATGTTGATACAGTCATTATTACCATAGCGAGTATAAGAATAATTGTCAAAATAATTTTTTTCTTATTTCTCATACTTTACCCCGCGGAACTTAAAATATAAAAATAGACAGATTATATATGATACTGATATCGTTATAATATCAGAAATATCTTTTGTCATTATCTCATAAATAATACTCAAAAATGTTATAATTGACGAATACAATAAAAAATGTTTTTTATCTTTATCCCAAATTACATAAACAATTATATAACCAAAAAATACAAATAAAGCGTTTGAAAAATTATATATAAAAAACGACGGTATTTTTATATCTATATTTTGAAAAACAGAATAATTGAAATTAATCATATCAAGAAATCTAAATAATAATATTTCAGGCGATCTAAAACATAAATAAATTAGTCCGCCAATGAGTAATAATAGAAAGGCTAATATGGTAAAACATATTCGTTTTGACATTATAGGAATGATATACTTTATACTCCTACTTTTGCTATTCTATATTACAGCGGCGATTTCTTTTTGAACCATTTCGCCTATAATATCTGCCGGTGTCTTATGCGAGGATATTGCCTTGTTATAAAGATAGTCCGCTGAAAACGAATCAACCGTTATTGAACGGGCGGATTGGGCAGCTAGAGCGGCTTTTCTTTGAGCGAAGAAACCCGTCCCGTTGGGGCCTGGTTTTGGCGGGTTTTTTGCCCATTTTTCAGCAAGTGTGGCATATTCTTCATTAGTTAAATCCGGCATAATTCCTCCTACTTATTTCCAAGGTACTTATTATGTATATTCCGGTATTCCATTGAATGAAATACCCTAACTGTATCTTGATCAAGGATATTATAATATACTTCAATCGGGTTTCCCTTTCGGTCAAAGCCAACAAGTAACCGTTTGTTTTCAGCGTCTTCATCATCTTCAATATAACCATCATATATAGCATTATCAATAGCCCACCGTATATCTGCCTCGGTTATACCATGTGAAAAAGCTGAATCACAAAATTTGATTACAACATCCATAGCCGTATTATATCTTGTTTCGGGCTTAAAATCATCATGTATTTTTAGGCGGAAATTTTCATCATTTTAGAGATTATTGAGTGTATACTTTATTATACACCCTACTCTATCGGCGGGAAATATCCCGTGTTGTCTCTGCCTGATCTTTCCATTAAATAAACTTCAACTTCAAGCGGAAGGAAGGATCTGCCAAAGTCTGTGGGAAGAGCGGAGTTATATGTAAAGCTGTAAAGACCTGATGGGTTATCCGCTACGCTCTTTATAAGTTCGCCGATACCACGGGGACGATAGAGATGCATCGCCCTGCCGCCTGTTTCTCTGCATAAATATTCAATGCCGGGGGAAAGTTGTCCGCCGCCTATGATTATAACGTTAAACACTATGCCGTTATTCGCAAGATAAGAGGCAAGCTCCGTAAGACTGTACTGATCAAACGCCATGTCTCCCAAATTACCGGAGCCGATATAAACAACCGAGCGTTTCGCGGAAGCGGTTAAAAGGTCTGTGGCGGCAAGGCGCAGTCCAAGATCAAAACGCCAGAGTCCTGAAAAAGTGTCGGCGGAGCCGCGCACGGCGTTTTCAAGGGAAGAGGCGTGCTGTTCCCTGCGCGGCTGAGCCGCGGCGGAAACAACCGAAACAACTTTTGAATTGCCCATTTCCTGTATGGCGCGGTTTATATCGCGCGAAGCCGCTGTAAGATCGTCGCGTAATCTCGCTGTGCTGTCAGAGCGTTCTACAAGAAGGGAAATATCCGCGCCTGAATAGCGGTAACCCGGCATATATATTGTTTGTCCGGCTGTGGGGACTCCGTTTTCTGTAATAAGGAAATTGTTGTTATCAAGACCGAGTATCGGGCGGCGCAGTCTGTCCTCGACAGTCAACTCTACAGTAACCCGAGGAAAACGTTCCGCTGAAACATTGCGTATCTGCACAAAGAAACCGGAAACAAGGTCGTCAGAACGGGTCATTACCGAAACTTCGCTTCCTGCGAAATTTGCCGCGAGTATACTGCCGTTTCTGTCCATCTCCGCGCACGTTATGCGCACACGCTCCCCTCCGGCAAGTCCCAATTCGCGGACAATCGCGGAATTGGGGTCTATCTGCAAGATTCTGTTGCCGTCGGCAACTAGAATTGTCCCGTCAGAAAGAAATCTTAGGCTCTCAGGGTTTTTTAAGCCGTCGGCGGCTAAACGTCCCAAATAGTTGCCATTGGGATCGAACATATAAATTGATTTTGACGCATTGTCCGCGTTATCCGCAACGTATATTCTGCCGTTGCCCGCGGCAATACCTGTGGGAGAAATAAAACCGGGGAATACCGCGCTTCTCAACCCAAATGAAAGAATGAACACTCCGTCAGGATCAAATTTTGAAATACGCATGTTTCCGTAATCGACAACATACAGATAGCCGTCTTCATCAATTGTTAGGTGCTGAGGACCGACAAATTGACCCGCGCCTATGCCAAGTGAGCCTACATACGCAAGCCAGTCTCCGTTACTGCTAAGAATGCTTACTCTGCCGCCGCGATACTCCGATACATACATTCGTCCGTCTAGTCCGCGAACTAAATCATAAGGACGATCAAAACCGTTAAGCGGTCCTCGCTTGCGATCCCTTATCACTCCGTTTACGTCGATTTTAACAATTTCATTACTGCCGTATGCGACTACCCACGCTGAACCGTCGTTATTCGCTAAAATAGAAGTAGGCTGACGATAAAGAACGATCTCTTCAAATTTTCCGGGATATTGTCCTGAGCCGACATAACGCACTCCGTCATTAGCGATTGGTAAAAGGTAACGCCTGTTTGTAACTGTTTCTATCCGCGCCGCAAGTAACATTCCCGTCCCTGTGTTTCTGCCGTAACGATCAAGGGCGGCTCGCCATTGGCGCACAGCGGTTTCTTCAAAGCCGGAACGGTAGTACGCCCTGCCAAGCCAGTCAAGAATAAGCGGCTCACCGGGTCTGAAAGAAAGAGCTCGTTCAAAAGAAAGTATTGATTCGTTATACGAAAATCGGTTGTAAGCGTGAACGCCGAGCCTGAACTCTTCGGCGGCTGTAAGAGCGTCAGTTCCTGTTCCGCCTGTAACAGGACCGGGGCGGACGGGCGGTTCCTGCGCCCAGAGCGTAACAGTGAGAATAAAAATTAAGCAGAAGGGGGCGCACAGGCGCGCAAAAAATCTCACTTTGTATCTCCTGAAACTATCTTAAAATGTTTTTTGATTTCATCTTCATCGGGGGCGATTTCAAGCGCCCTGCGAAGCCATGTTCGGGCTTCTAAAACTTCGCCGCTTTTGTAGTAAGCCCATCCAAGCGAATCAAGGTACGCCGCGCTTTGAGGACGGTGATCCACCGCTCTCCTGCAAAGGCGAAGGGCGCGCATTATATCCATTCCGGTATCGGCGAGAATGTAACCCATGCTGTTCATCGCGGTCGCGTTTTCAGCGTCAATTTCTAAGGTTTTTTCATAAAGCTCTACGGCGTTTTTATGCTGTTTCTGAAGCCAAGCGGCGTACGCTAGCGTATTGTAAAGCAGAGGCGATTCCATTCCGCTTGATTGAAGTCTTTTTAGTTCATATTCAGCCATTTTAACACGTTTTGTTATAACATAAATATAGGCAAGAGTCATTCTACATTGAAAAACTCTTAAAACATCATTGCCTGAGGTTACAACCTGTTCAAGGAATGAAAGAGCTTCTTCGTATTTTTCAAGTTTTGTATAACATAAGCCAAGATAGTATGAAAGCTCCATTTTTTCCTCAAACTCAAAATTAGAAGCGTCTTTTGACAAAAATTCACTCAGGGCATGTTTCCAGTCTTTCATGCGGTAAAGTCGCACACCCTCTCGAATTTTTTCATCAAAGCGATATTCAGTTTTTTCGTCATCGTCTTTGGACGATTCTTCGATGCCGCTTTGCTGAACATTCATCTTTCCCCTCCCCTACCATGCCGTAACTGCCGGCTGAGACATCACTACGCAGAACGCCGCGTTGCCTTTTAAGACCTCCGCCCAATCGGAGCCTTCTTCCGGTATATTCCCAACCTTCCCCGATTTAGCGAAGCAATACTTGTCTCCGCCCGGGGACGTAAAAGCAACTATACGATCATTATAATACCGTAAAGACGGAAAAGTAAAAACAAGGGCAGAGGGTTTTTTTTCAATATTTGGGAAATTTACATTGATAAAGGTCGAGGCTTTCCAGTACCCCATAATCGAGACAAGTTTCTCGGAAATGTAGGAAACTACGGTTTCCCACTGCCACGGGAGGTCGCTTTCAACCAAAGACAACGCCACGGAAGGAATCCCAAAAAAGCTCCCCTGCCTCGCCGCCGCCGCTGTCCCTGAATAGACAATGTCCGTGCCGAGGTTCGCCCCCGCGTTAATCCCCGACAAAATCAAATCGGGGGCTCTTTCCATGTTCAGGTCGGTTCCTTCGGTCGAAATACAAAGTTCAGGGATTCCTCCCAAAAGGGCGGTAATAACGCAGTCAACAGGGGTTCCTGAGCATGACCAAGTGTCCTCCTCGATTTCTGTAAATTTTAGGGGTTTGGTCAGAAATTCAATGCTGTGGGAAGTACCGGAGCGGTTGATGTCAGGGGCGACCGTAAAAACACGGTGTCCGTCAGCGCGCAGAACTTTTGCCAGCAGTCTTATCCCCGGCGAGGATATTCCATCGTCATTTGTTAGCAGTATTCGCATAAACCCTCTTGCTTTCTGGAAGCACCCTTGCCCTCGCGGCTAATTTAACCTCAAAAATCACCGGACGAAAGCCGAAGATTCGCTCATATTCTTCAAGGCGGCTCTTGTATTCTTCGACAAGCTCCTTGCGGATAATTGTATAAGTACAGCCGCCAAATCCCATGCCTGTCATTCTTGAGCCTGCAGACCCTTCGATCTCCTGCGCCCGTTTTACAAGCCAGTCAACTTCAGGACAACTTATTTCATAAAGGTCGCGCAGGCTCTCGTGCGAGTGATAGATTATTTTTGCCAGCGAAGCGAGGTCGCTCCTTTCTAACGCGTCTGAGGCGTCAGTTACTCTGTGAATTTCTCCAACGATGTGCATACTCCTTCGCCTGATCTGTTCGGGAAAATCTCCCAGCACTTCAATAAGATCATTTGGGGCAAAATCCTTAAAAGCGGCTCCGTCTCTTTTTTCGGAAAGGAACTCAAAACCTTTTAATATATCGGCTCGCCTAATGGCGATTTCATTTTCCGCGCCCATTCTTGGAACACGGGAGTCCACAAGGACAAAGCGAAAGCGCGAAAAGGGTGACTTGATCAATTTTACTTCACCTTCGCTTGAATCAACAATTAAAAATTGATCTTTACGGGCAAGAAGACAGACCTGATAATCCGCGAGATCAGATGGAGCGCCAAAAAGGGCAAAATGAGCTTCATTCAGTTTCTGCGCCAAATCTATGTCGCTTATCTGGACACGGAACAAACTTCTAAGCGCGGCGGCGGTAGCGACTTCAATTGCCGTTGAAGAAGCAAGCCCAACATGCTGAGGAATATCGCCGCAAAAGGAAAAATTCAAACCCTTCATCGGATAGCCAAGCTCGATAAAGAGAAAAATCGCGGTTTTTAGGTAATTTGCCCAGCGGTCTTCACGCCTAAACTTTAAGCCGGCAATGGTTGTTCTTTTTCGTTCGCTAAGGTCTGCGGCATAAAAACGGAAAGAATTGTCTTTTCTGGAGCTTACCGCTACATTGATAAAACGGTCAATTGCCGCGGAAAGGAAAAAACCGCGATCCGGACCACCCTGTTCACCCAAAAAGTGGATTCTGCCGGGAGCCTGAGCGATAACTACAGGAATGGATCGGCTATTTTCCAACTCATACTCAGAGCGGTGAATTTGACCGATATCCAGCATTAAAACCTCCCTTTTTAATGAAGATCACAATAATTGCGTCTTTAGGCATTATATCAGGGGATTATTGAAAATTCAATGGAGTTTCTTTAGAAAATAAGAGTATTATTTCAATGAGAAAAGAGCAACACAGGGAGAAATAATACCCAATAAGGCACGGTATTTAAGAAATGCACCACGTCAAGTGGTGTCTATGAATAAATTTTGAATTCTGTTTTCGTATAATGATGTTTTTTATTGACAAAAATTGAAAAATAAGTTATAAAATTATATACAGTCAAGAAAATGTTTTGCAAGGGGTAAATTATGAAAAAACTGCTTTTAATTGTTACTGTTTTCGCGATGCTGTTTTTATCATGTACTACCACAGTGGGAATTATATATGATGAATCAACACCGCTGGAACAATCATCATGGTTCAACATAACCAATTTTGGTACAGTTACCGCGTACAATGGATTAACAGTGAACTGGAAATCAAAAACGGTGTCACCTACTATGGTTCAAATACCCGCCGGTAATACCTTGCTGGAGATAGATATTAGTTCTAACGTTGGTAATACAGTCTATACCGGTAAAGGTATGTTATTACGTTATAATTTCCAGCCGGGAAAACAGTATTTATTCATAGTAAGTCGAAATAATGAAAGCGGTACAATTGGTGTTCGTGTATATGCTTATGACATTGGAGAAAAGATTGGTTTAACTTTGGGAGCGATGGAACCGCATTTTGTGGAATTTGTTTATTTCTTAAATTCCAATCCCGGCGGAACGACTATTTTAAATTAATAAGGAGACAAAAATTATTATAAGGCTATGTATACAGCCAAAAAAATGTTTTGTAAGGAGTAAATTATGAAAAAACTGCTTTTAATTGTTACTGTTTTGGCAATACCGATTTTATCATGTACTACCACAGTAACAGGTGCGGGAGTTATATATGATGAATCAATACCATTGGAACAATCATCACATATCAACGTATCTAACTTTGGGAGAATCACCGCATACAATGGATTAACAGTGAACTGGGGAGGCACAATTCAAATACCAGCCGGTAATACCTTGCTGGAGGCAAATGTTTATTCTCAGATCGGTAATACGGTCTATTCCGGTAAAGGTCTATTACTCCGCTATAATTTCCAGCCGGGGAAATATTATTTTCTCAGAGCGGGACGGGCTGAGGGAAGCAGTACAGTTGGTATTCGTATATATGCTTATGACATCGGAGAAAAATTTACAAGCAGTTGGTCTGATTTTGAAGCGCATTTCGTGGAATTTATTCATTTCTTAAATACCGATTCCGGTGAAACACCTGTTTTAAATTAATTAAGGAGACAAAAATGAAGAAAACAACGTTATTTTTGGCGCTAGTATTGGGAAGCGTAATATTGTTATCATCCTGCTCTACAACTTATAAAATGAATTTGGGTGATGCTTCCGCCGATCAGGGCGCGACTGTGAATTTTTCGTCTGGTTTTATGGTAAAAAAATGGAATAATATAGATATATATGATGACCTATATGGCGATTGGCAGGTTTGGTGGGAATCCAATAAAACACGACTAACTGTTCCATCCGGAAACAACAGCTTTACATTTGATGTAAATTTTTCCATTAATCGCGGGAATTCTATTACTACATATAAATATAATAATATTGAGTTACAGTACAATCTTCTACCGGGAAGAAAGTATAGTATTGAAACCAGCGCAAAAATGCGTAGTTTCCTTGGTACGGGGGTACAGCTTTCAATCGGAATTTATGATGTTACAAATGGAAAAGAATTGCTAAAAGAATGGAAACTAAGGGATGACTCCTAAGCGCGATGATACCCTTGAATAGGCAAATCTGGCAGTTGCTATCGCAGGGAAGTTGGCGGCTCTCTTAAAGGAAATATTTTGTAAGGGGTAAATTATGAAAAAACTGCTTTTAATTGTTACTGTTTTTACGATGCTGTTTTTATCATGTACCACAAGTGTTGGACTTATATATGATGAATCAACACCATTGGAAAGATCATCATGGATCAGCACATTTAACCTTGGAACAATTACCGGATACAATGGATTAACAGTAAACTGGTCTTTTTTACTGAAAACAATTCAAATACCATCCGGCAATACCTTGCTGGAGGTAGATGTTCGTTCTGAGGTTGGTAATACAACCTATACCGGTAAAGGTTTGTTATTCCGCTATGATTTCCAGCCAGGTAAAGTATATTTTTTCCATGCGTCAAAGCTAGATGGCAAAGACGGACTTCGTGTTTATGCTTATAACAATGGAGAACGTCTTAATAGGGTCATTACTGATGATATTCATTTTGTGGAATTTGTTCCTTTCTTAAATGCCCAGGGACAAACTATTTTAAATTAATAAGGAAACAAAAATGAAGAAAACAACGTTATTTTGGGCGTTAGTATTGGGAAGTGTAATATTATTTTCATCCTGTTTCTCAACTCCTAAATTTAATGTGGGTGATATTTCCGCCGATCAGGGCGCGACTGTGAATTTTATCGGCTGGGTTATAATAAAAAAATGGAATAATATAGATATATATGATGACCTATATGACGATAAATCTATTTGGTCCTCCAACGGTAAAACACAACTAACTGTTCCTCCAGGGAACAACAGCTTTGTATTTGATATAATTTTTTTCCTTGGCCGTGATGCATATAAATATACTAATATTGAGTTACAGTACAATCTTTTACCGGGAAGAAAGTATGACGTTGGAAACACCGCAAAGTCGCTTGGTTTTGGCAGGGTAGCGCTTTCAATCGAAATTTATGATGTTACTAATGAAAAAGAATTGCTAAAAGAATGGAAACTAAGGGACGACTCCCAAACGCGATGATACCCTTGTATAGAGTTTCAGAAATATAAATATTCATAGTTTCTGAACAACTCTGGTTTTTTAGACACGTAACGGTAGCAGATAACAAACTTGCCTTTGACATCTTTGAAGCCCAAAGGGAATTAGGTGATATAATGAGGAAATTTTGAAACCGGTATATTATAAGCTTGTAGGAGCTACATTAACTGTATTTATATTAGACATCATAATGGTAGTTATTAAAATTTTAAAAATAAAAATAGATATTACTATTCTTTTTGTTGTTGTTTTTTTGTTGCTTAGTCCTGTTGTTGTTATTATAAGTTCATTTTTAGGTAGGGGATATGAAAAAGCAGAAGAAAATAATGATCCTCTTTTTATTGGAATCTTATCTTTTTTAGCGCTCTTGTTTTTCTTTATTTTGTGGAAGTTTTCATAAGAATATTTATCCCCTGCGATTTAATATGTAATGATATGCAACAGCAACAGATACCAAATCTGCTTTATTGAAGAGTCTGTCCAATTTTTTGTGTAAATGAAAATCGCCACACTTAATCGGCTGTACTTTCATTTTGGCATAATGTATATTGTGTCTCCCCGATTATTATTTAATATGTAATTGCTAAAAAGTTTTAATAATTTATTTATTTTGTTTTGTTCAATATTTCCAATAAAAACGGCTATTGAGATATATTCATAAAATATTTTCCCTGAATTTTCTTTATCTAAATAATTTACTACCATGGTTCTTTGTTCTATATATCCGTTATTAATAGATTCATAACTCCCGGCATATTCCGAATTTGAATAATTAAGACTGCTAATTACATTTAGTGGTATCTCATCACCAATTATTTTCGTCGATGAAATGGATTTTGATATTTCACGACTATTATAATTTTTGTGAATATTTATATGTATGGAAAAATCATTATACCCCAATTCTTTTAGGATATTTTCTATCTCTCCGTAAATTTCAATCTTTTCTTTTTCAATAAATTTTTCTGTATTATTGTTCAGGCATGAACTCAATCCAATTGCCAATATTATAAAAATTATACATACACGAGCCGGCATATTATTCCTCCATGAGTTTTTTTGATGTGATATAAATCGTATCACCGCGATTGGAATTACCAATATACATATTAAGTATTTTTAATAATTCATCTCTTTGTTTAGCAGAAATATCGTCAAATATTATCAATACTGAAATATAATCATATATGACTGTTGTATTGCTATTTCTGCGATGGTCATAATTAGCTATTATTGTTTTTTGTTCAAAATATCCGCTAAAGTCATTGGAGAATGTTTTTATATATCCGTCCCATGTTACGGGTTCATAATCACTTATAGACTCCAAAATAGGCAATAATCCGTCTCCTATCGCCCTTATTGATTTTACAGTCCTTGATGAAGGTACATTTCCAATTGATTTATGGGTATATATTTTTATAGAATAACCGGAAAGCCCGAATTCATCCAATACTTCCTTAGTTTTTATATATATTTCGTCGGTCTGATTGTCAAAAACATCATTTATTCCGGTATTTCCCTTACAAGAAAAAATATTCTATGCATAACAATATCCTTTACCATTTTATTACTTCCAATTTTTATATATAGCATTTGTACTTATTGCCTTTCATATCTTAGAAAGGTTGAAATATTACCAACACCAATTTTAATTGCATTTCTTTCATAAATAATTCCTAGTGGCATCTTAACTGGAAACATTCCTTCCGTATCTATAGTAATACTAATTTCTGAGGGTGAAATACCTTCATATGTTACAATAGCCCTTACTTCAAGAAATAAATCAGAATTACAAGTTAACTGAAATCCCATACCGTTTGGCATAATTTGAAAAATACGTATCTTATTTCCATCCCTATTTTCCCAATATCCCTCTATTTTGTTTCTACTGTTATATTCAAAATCAATATTTGTATCTCTATGCCACATACCAAGGACAAATTCATTATCATAAGCGTTAGTTACAATAAAATTTTCTTCGTCTTTTTGATAATCAAATTCTGTATATGCGTTTCTATCCCAATTGAGACGAATTCGCGTATCTGAATATGTAAATATTCCGTAATTGATTACAGTTTGATTAGTAGACACAATATATACATCATAATGTATATACATAGTCAGACCATTCGGCATGATCCAAAAACCGTCAAAAAACGATTCCTGTCGCGTAGGTAATATCGTTGTAGGAGTTGTTTGAGGATTACTTGTACATCCAATAAGATATACCAAAATAAGTAAAACAAAACTTAGAACAATGTTTATTTTTTTCACTAGTCACCTCTTTAAATAATATATATTTTATTCTTAAATATGTCAAGATTAAATATTATTGCAATATATTTAAGAAAATATTTTTTGTATTTTGCAAATATTTAGAAACTATGTCGTTTTTTTTGGAATAATCGAAACAACAACTATCGCAATTAGCGTACAAACATACGGAAAAGCAAGAATGAAGTCGGA
Source organism: Treponema sp. (assembly GCA_031254315.1). Classification (GTDB taxonomy): domain Bacteria; phylum Spirochaetota; class Spirochaetia; order Treponematales; family Breznakiellaceae; genus WQXQ01. The sequence continues at coordinate 9,202 of JAIRUQ010000098.1, read as the reverse complement.
TGGCAGGCTCCAAAGACCCTGCGCGTAATTAGAGAAGCTTTCGGCAAGGGCAAAAATGAAAGCCGCCGCTAGAATTCCAAGCGGTTTTTTCATGCCGAGGAAAATCACGGCGAGGGCAATCCAGCCCTTGCCTGCTGACATTCCGGGTACATACGCGCCTAGGTTCAAGCTGAGAAAAGAGCCGCCTATTCCGCAGAAAAAACCCGACACCAAAATTGCGGCTGTTTGATAAAATTGAGGAGCGATTCCCAGCGAGACAAGAGAAGCGGAGCTTTTTTCGCAGGCGCGAAGCCTGTAGCCAAAAGGCGTTTTGTAAATGACAAGACAAGCGAGTAACAGGAGAAGCAAAGCGATTATTACATACCATTTTAAGAAGCCCCCTCCTGTGTTAGACGCAACTACTCCTTTTGTGTTGAATAATTTATCTGAAAGCACTATGAAAAGACCGGCGGAAAACAAATTAATCGCAAGACCGGAAATAAACAAATTCGCGCGAAGTTTGAAGATAGCGAATGCGTGTAACGTCGACAAAATCATAGCTGAAATAATCGCGCTTGTAACCGCCGCCGCTACAGAGCCTGAAAAATAAAAAACTGCCAATGATGAAAAAGCCCCAGCGAGAAGCAATCCTTCCAAAGCTATGTTGAGGGTTCCCGCAAGAGCGGGGAACAAGCCTCCAAGAGCGGCAAAAAAGACCGGAATCATTATTGTTAGCGTACTTTTAAAAAATAAAATAATGTTTTCCATTTTAACCCATTTTCCTGCGCTCAAAAATATTTTTAATTACCAAACTGGTAGAAAGGAAGAACAGCACAGCTTGTACAATATACGCGATCTCATAAGTAAGCCCTGTGTTTTGCATAGCGATTCTCGCCCCCGCGTTGATCCACGCAAGAAAGAGAGCGCAGGGAATAACAGCGACAGGAGAGAAACCCGCGATCAGCGCGACTGTAAGTCCGCTCCAGCCAAGACCGGCGGAAAATTCTTTAATTACGGCATGATATGTTCCCAAAACGGCGATACTTCCGGCAAGACCGTATAAACCTCCGCTTATCGCCATAGAAAGAATTGTATTAAATTTTGTGTTAATTCCTCCGTAGCGGGCAAATAATTCATTGTTACCTGTCATCCTTATTTCATAGCCTGTTCTTGTTCTTGTTAAAAAATAGTTAACGATAAAAACAAATATCAATACAAGAAAAAATCCCGTGTTCAAACTTGAAGGTTTTAAGATCAACGGAAGGCACATAGTTTCCGCTATTTTTTTTGTTGAGATAAGCGAAGTTTCAGGGTCAAGGAAATGACCGCTAACAAGATAATTAATAATAGGAATGACAGCGCATGAAAGCAAAAATGTCGTAACAAGCTCGTTTGTGTTCCATTTTGCCTTACAAAAGCCGCTGAACGCTGAAAGAATAGCGGAGGCGACAGCTCCACAGAGAGCCGCGATAATCATCCCTATTACGCCTAATTTCCAAAGAGCAAGCGCGACAATGGTTGTTATAAAAGCGCCAAGGTATACCTGCCCTTCTCCACCAAGATTAAAACTTCCTGCTTTCATCGCAACTGTTACACCTAACGCTCCAAAAATAAGCGGAACAGCGGCGTTAAGCATATTGCCAAAACTGAATAAATTCCTGAACGGACCTAGAAAGAAAAAATAAAGCGCTCTAAAAGGCATATCGCTGAGTAAAAAGACAAGCAATACAAGGGCGAGAAGGGACGCGCTAAACAAAAAAATTACCTGTCTTTTCATTCTCCTGCTCCCAACCCCTGCATACAGTTTTCTACCGATGTTTTAATTGAAGAGCCTGAATTGGTAAATGTCCCTGCGATCATACCCCTGTACATTACGATTATACGGTCGGCAAGAGCGAATATTTCATCGAGGTTTGTAGAAATTAAAATGACGGCGGCTCCCCTGTTACGAAGAGCGTCAATTTCGCCCATGACAAAACGGCTGGCGGCAATGTCCAAGCCCCATGTAGGCTCTGAAAAGACAATATAGTCATTAAACCAGTCAATTTCTCTTGCTAAAATTAATTTTTGCAAATTGCCGCCTGAAAGGGTTAAAACTTTTTCTTTTAAGTTATGCGTTTCTATACTAAAATTATTAACAAGATTACTTGTAAATCTTTCAGCGAGAAAAAAAGTTCCTGCCAATTCTTTTCTGCGGTTTATTATCATGTTCTCTTCTATTGTCGCTTCCCTCGCGCTTCCTATATTAACACGGTCGGCAGGAACAAAGGCAAGCCCCTGAGCGCGAAGGTCTTCTATATTTAAGGCGGAAATATCTTTTTCCCTGTGAAGGATTCTCCCCGACTCAGGGTGAAGAAAGCCGCCTAAAACAGCCTCTATTACTCCAAGCCCGTTCCCCCCTACTCCGGCAAATCCAAGTATTTCCCCTGAACTTACGGAAAATGAAACCTTGTCGAGTAACGGACGCTGTTGCCCCTTTCTGCGAACTGTAACATTATCAAAAACAATTACGCTCTGCCGCCTAACAGCAGACTTTTCTTCGCTCTTTTTTACTAACTCAAGGGGAGCGTTACTACCTGTCATAAGACGGGCAATTTCATAATGATCGGCATCCTCAACATTACGGACTCCCATCACTTCTCCACGGCGGAGAATAGCGACTCTGTCAGCGATTTGTTTTATCTCACGCAATTTATGCGTTATAAGAACGATTGATTTTCCGTTTTTAACAAGTGTTTTTAATGTCTTAAATAACGATTGAGTTTCATTTTCGGTTAATATCGAGGTCGGCTCGTCAAGGATAATCGTCTGGGCGTTTTGGTAGAGAATACGGCAGATTTCAACTTGTTGCATTTCTCCAAGCGTCAGCTCATTAACTTTTTTTTCGCTTTTAATAGAAAAATTGTTATCATTTATAATTTCTTCTGAAACTTTTTTTGCTTTTTGTGTGTCAAAAAATATTCCGTATTTTCGCGGCTCATTTCCCATAACAATATTTTCAGATACGGTATAATCGGGAAAAAGCATAAAATGTTGATGAACCATGCCTATTTGGGAATTATTTTGTGGTTTCTTACCGTCAATAAGTATTTCGCCTGTGTCAGGTTTTTCAAGACCGCAGAGGATTTTCATCAAAGTAGTCTTCCCTGCTCCGTTTTCACCGGCGATGCAGAGAATTTCCCCGTCGCGTAAATCAAGTGTGATGTTGTTATTCGCTTTTTTTCTGCCGCCGGGGTAAGTTTTACTAATATTTCTCAGTTCTATCACGGTAATAAACCATTATAATACGTTTCAAATCTTTCGCGTATATCAGGGGGAAGGCTTTCCAAATAGCCGGGAGCGTCAAAGGCAAAGCCAAGATAGCCTTCTTTTATACCGATTGTCTGAGCGGTACCATATTCTATCTTACCTTCAATAAGATCACCAAGTATTTCCATTACAAGTTTTTTTTGTTCCATTATTCCGCACCCGACAATAACGCCGGGAGCTAAGTTATACGCGTTTGTGTTATACCAGACAATGTACGCTCCCCTCTCACTTGCGACCCTGATCAACCCCTGAGCCGCGCTACCCGCAATCGCTGTAAACACGTCAACGCCGCCCGCCATCATCGCGGAGGCAAGTTCAGCGGCTTTGCTCGCGTCCGCCCATGAGCCGATTATGCGCACATCAAGTGCAATCTGCGAATCGGCAAGTCTCGCGCCTTCTAAAAAGCCGGGAATCATTTCCCTTGTTAACAGCGGATATTCCTGCGCGGCGATAAAGCCGACTCTCTTTTGGCTATTTGAATAACGCATATCACTTGTTGTTATAAGTCCCGCGAGAAAACCGAGTACTTTTGACTGTTCATACTGATTATAATTATATGTTCTAATTTGCGGATTTCCTTCATAGTACGCGTCCAGTATAATAAACTTCTGGTTCGGAAACAGAGCTAAAATATTGACGCAAATTTCAGGCAGGGAGGGGTTAGAGCCAATTACGACATCATATTCTCCGCTTGCTACCATTTCACCTAACTGAGCTTCCCATTCAGCCTGATTTATTCCGGCTTCATATACTTTAACCTTTACATTTGGGTGTTCTTGCGCAAATTCCAAAGCGCCTTCCGTCATCATTTCATAAGGAGGGCTTCCCGCGATAAATCCTGTAACAAAAACAAGAACAGAAATACTGTCCTGCGCCGTATTTTTCTTAACACAACTTAGTGTAAAAAGTACTAATGTTAACAATAAAATAACTAATACTTTTTTCATAAATTACTCCTTATGTTTATATACGTTAAAAAGATTATTGTAAAGGGCGGCATTTCCCATGTTTGGCTCGTAATGTTTTTCAACACGGCACATAGCAGAAGAGCCTTCGGCGTAAGAGCCGAATTTGCCTAAAAAACACGCGCCGATTATAAACGCTCCAAGCAGTTCCGCTTCTTTATGAACCCCTTCCAACACTTCCTTCCCTGTAATATCGGCTTTTATCTGATTGAGTAAACTGCACCCTGCAAGCCCTCCTGTTACACGCAAGTCTTTTATTTTTTCACCTGAGCTTTCCATTATATCAATAATATCTCTTATCGCAAAGCCAATGCCCTCAAGTACGGAATTGGCAAACTCACTCCTTCCCGTAGAAAGGCTCATCCCGAACAAGTGAGCGCGATCAGGGGGAGTAAAATCAGGCGAATGTTCTCCCGCTAGAAAGGGGCGAAAAACAAGTCCGCCACTTCCGCTCTTACTTTCTCGCGCTAAAGACAGAAAATCTTCTATGTCCTCAAATCCCAAAAGAGCGCGTGCCCAGTCTACTGCCTTACCTGTGGTACTTATAACCCCCGATGAGTTCCAATACGGTTTTATAGGATGACCGTAGGACATAAGGCGATTATCATCAATACGATTTTGAGTACAGAAATTTATTCCGTCTGAAGTGCCTGTGCGATCGCACGCCTGTCCCGTCTCTGTCACTCCGCTTCCTATAATCGCGGAAAAGAAATCAGGTCCGCCTGAAATTACAGGGACATTTTTAGCGAAGCCAAAATACTCGCTGACCTGCGCAAGAAGAGAGCCAAACTGATCGCCGGGACGGATAAAAGTAGGAAACTTTTGCGCGTCAAGATCAAGTTTTTTAAGTGCGCCGGAATCCCAAAACCAGCGATCAAATCCATCGCAGGGAAATACAGTTCGCGCCTGTCCTGTAAGAGCGCAGGCAAGATACTCAGGGCATCCCAAAAAATATTTTGTCTTTTTATACAATTCCAATTCATCTTTTTTTATTGAATAAATTTTTGGGACAAAAAATCTCGCGTCATTGCAGTTTGTAACTTTCATTACTTCTGCAAGATGTTCTACAGAACGGCGATCCAACCAGAGCCTCGAGTTTTCCGCACCAAGCGAAAGTCCCTGCTTTCCAACAATCGGCTCTCCCAATACGGGAACAAGACTGGGACCGTTCCCGCTTATTATCAGCACCTGCACAGCGGCAAGATTTTCAATCTTTTTATCCGCCAGCAGTTTTTTGCAACAATCTTCAAACGCGCCCAGCCACCGGGACGGAGAGGTTTCATGTTTAACGCCGTCAAAATCAAAAGAGAGAGGGACAGCGGCAAAGGACAGACGATTCCCGTCAATGTCCCAAAGCGCGGACTTAAAAGTTGAAGTGCCAATGTCTATCGTAAGTAGCATGAAAATATCCTGTTTTATTTTATATTATATCGCTAAGACAGTAAACTATGTCTTGTACAGATAAATCTTTTTCAAAACTTCAGTTTTTAAAAAAACAACCTTAGATTTAAAGGAAAATCAGCATTTTTATTCATAAATTAACTCAATATTTCTATTTATTTTTACAAGTAGATTACCATTTTCTTCTGTTTCTATTATAAATTCATTATTATTTATCCAATATTGATTTATTATATTAATGTATTCGTCCTCAAATATTTTTACATCTAAGATATTTTCATAAATCCCATTTGCGATTGAAAATATTTTCAATTTCATAGGGTCAGCATAAAAAACATATGTGGAAAAAACAAAACTTCTTCTTTCGTTAAATATAGGCAGGTTTCCAATATGAGTACAAACATAATTGTTAAGTCGTAAATTATATATATGATTTGATGAACCTTCATAATATTGTTCTCTAATAAATATTTCATTAGTTCCTTCATAATAATCAAGCAATTGATATCTCTGCGCCATCTCTCCTGTAAATGAATCCCAAAACCTTATAACAGTATTATTATAATTAATTTCCAATAAAGGACCGTATCTTCTAAAATTTGAATATTTTGTTATTATCTCATATTCTCTTATTAATAACATTCTATAGAAATTAAAACTCTTTCTATTCTCTTCAAAGTCGCCATAAAATGATTCTTTTGAAATATCATAGATATATATATACCCACGTACATCATTTGTAACATAACAATAAAGCCAATCTTCAGTATAAGGTAATTTAAATAGTTTAATATTACTATCAGTAATTTTTTGAAAATTCGATTCTTTATTATATGTTTCATAAATATTTATATTATCAATTTTATAATAACAATGTTCATTCCAAATATCTACTGAATATGAATCTGAAAACTGTATAACATCCCCTATAATAATTGGTCTGTCAGAATTAATATTATCTTGTACAATTATACCTTCAATAGATTCAGAATATAAATATTGTTCATCTATATTTGTACTATTATCTGATTCTTGATAAGTATTTATAATTGTATTTTGATTGCGTTTACAACCAAAAAATAATTGGGATATTAATATTATTATAAATATAACTTTTTTCACGCCTTATATTAAATTATTATTTTAATATTGTCAACACATATCTTTAGTTTTATTCGCGTAATTCGTTGATCTTTTCTCCCTGCTCTCTACTCTTTCCTCCGTGTTCTCCGTGGTTTTATCTCTTCATGTTTTCTTCTCTACATCTCTGCGCGAGATAATTGGGAAAAATATTTTGTAAATATTTAAATGTTACGGAATGCCATGCAATTTGTGTATCAACTATAATTGCGCCTGCTTGTAGAAATTTGCTTGGTGTTTCGACATCCTGTTTTTTCGTAATTATCATATCCTGTACAACCGTAAAATGCTTCATCATCTTTAGTCCTCACAATCATATAACCGTCATTGCATTTGTCACATTTATAAATGTCATGCAGATACGATTTGCTGTTTGTCATAAAATCACATACTTCCGGTTCGTTAGTACAAAGGTAAAGATTTAAGCCATAATTTTTATTAAATTCATATTTGAGCGGATATTTACACATCGGACAGCGTAACCTGAATAAATCCACTGTTTCCATATTTACTTTCTCGGTATGAGAAATTTTATAGTCATTAATTAATTCAATCAGAAAACGTGATGGTCTTTTCTGTGGCGTAAGAATGTAAACCCGGTTTTTTGTTCGTGTAAGAGCAACATAAAAAAGCCTCCGTTCCTCTGCAAAAGGCATGGATGTATCTTCGAAACGTACCAACTTCATAATCGGGTCATCTTCCAACTGACATGGAAAACCGAATTTTCCTTCAAACATATTCAACAAAATAACATTATCGAAACCAAGCCCTTTTGCGCTATGGGCGGTCATAAAGGTAAGATTTACATCAGGAAATTTTAGACATTTGATTTTATTTCCGGGTAAATCAGAGAACTTACTTGTTCTGCATATTTTATAACTATCGTAGTTATAACGCCCAATAAGCAGGATAGAAGTACTTTTACCATATTCGTCGATAATACGTCCAATTGTTTTTTCAGCCGCTTCTGCCATGGCATAATCAGGTTTAAATGTATCATCAAATTCTGTAAGAATAACCGGATCGGCAAGATGTTTTGGCGATATTAATTTTTTTTGAATCTGCGATACGTTTTTTTGCACAAAACCGCCTGCAATATCTATCAATTCCTGAGAATTCCTATAGGTATGTGTGATTTTCATTTCAATACCGCTTCCCATAAGTTCTAGAAAACGGGTAAATAAACCGATTTCAGAGCCTGCAAACGCAAAAATAGATTGCCAGTCATCACCTACAGCAACAACTTTTGCCTTCGTTATTTCACTTAATCTCTTTGTCAGATTAAAGCGTTGACGGGCAATATCCTGAAATTCATCAATAATGATATATTTATAAGGCAATTCTAGTTGCTGTCTTTCAATTTCTGCAAGATAAAAATGTGCGTCATTAATCATATCTTCAAAATCAATACGGTTTTGAGCTTTGAGTTTATTTTGATAATATTTATAAACTGATTCTGCGATTTCTAAAAACAGAAGCGTACGCAGATTATCCGTTTTTCCCTTTAATACCTTGAAACCACCCTCATCATAACCGCATGTTTTGAATTGACCAATAAATGTAATTAAAAACTGTACCATCTTGAAAATATATTTATCTTTACTAGTCTCAACGATTTTTTTATATACTTCTGTAAAATCTCTTTCTTTGAGCTTAAATTTTTCTTTCAAAAGTATTTCTTTCAGATGTTCGGAAAGTAGACGTTTATCCTTATACCATGCCCATGTTTCCAGCAGAGTTGTTCCCATCTGGCGATGAAGTTTTATTTTATCCTTTATGGCGGCTGAATATTTTGCGAGTTCCTTAGGCGTGAGAATAAAACTGTAATTACTCTCGCTGATGGCATAATGTTCTAAATACGCGGTATGTTCTCCCTGTCGAATGATGAAATCCGGTGTATATTTTTTCTTCGCGCCAGGGATAGCATAAGGATAAACAGGTTCATATTCATAATCCAAACCGTTAAGATACAAAAAATTAGCTATTTGTGTTTCCTGTACCGATCGAAGATATTCACCTGTTAATGTCCGCATAGTTCGTCCACGTTGTGTAGCAACTTTATTTATATAATCACCTGCTCCGCTTTTTAATGTTTCATAGTCTTGCGCTGCCTTTGCCAAATGAAATTGATTAAGATCATCATAATTCATTACATCATCAGGCAAGTCAAAATAGTAGCCAAGAAACAACAAAACCTTCCGCAACAATTTTTTGTCGTGAAAGATTTCTTTCTCCAACATCTCAAAAATAATATTGTAAGCGGAATAATTTACTTCCGGCGGCGTGTCACTAAATCTACGGACAATTTCATAAGCGAATGCATGAAAAGTGCATATCTTTGCAGAAATATGAAGCCCATCGTTTATACGTTCCTTTAATTCGTCTACTGCTTTTCGGGTATATGAAAT
>JAIRUQ010000085.1 GCA_031254315.1 Treponema sp. | reverse complement strand
AATGTGACTCAATGGGACTTGAACAAAGTGGCAAGATTCATTAATAATAGACCTATGAAGCTCTTAGGCTTCAAAACACCTTGTCAGGTTTTCGTTGCACTTACGGCTTGAATTCGGGAGCTTATTTTATTCGATGATCCTGAAATTATCTGACTACCATCAGAGCTAAGCGCTACGGATGACAAAAAAGAGGTTTCCGATCTCATCCTGATTTCACGACCCGTAGCGGGATCAAAAAGCCTTATAAAATAATCTGAACCTGAAACTATGGCGTTATCATCAGGGGTGAACGATACGAACAGCACAGCAAAGCCATCCACAAATGTTCTAATTTCCCTGCCGGTAGATACATCCCAAAGTTTTATCGTCCCGTCATCTGATCCAGAAAGTACCCGGCTTCCGTCAGAGTTAAATGCTACAGACATCACATTATTTCTGTGCCCGGAAAATGTCCTAACTTCCTTACCTGTAGCAACATTCCAGAGTTTTACCTTGTCATCCCATCCTCCCGAAACTATCCAACTCCCATCATGGCTAAACGCTACAGACCTCACAGCCTCTGTGTGACCCGAAAATGTTCTAATTAAACTACCGGTAGATGCATCCCAGAGTTTTATCATTCTATCCCATGATCCGGAAACTATCTGCCTACCATCATGACTAAACGCTACATAAGTTAAATCCTCTGAGTGAGCAAAATATTCTGACCTATCGGTAAATCTCCTTATTAAACTGCCGGTAGCTGTATCCCAGAGCATGATTGATCTATTTACACCTGCAAGCAATTGACTACCATCATGGCTAAACGTTATAGACATTCTCTCGCTAGAGTAATCGAATGTCATTATCATACTAAGAGTAGTATTTACCACATCCTGCCATTCTATTTTACTGCAAACCGCGCCATATTCCGATAATAATCTTTGTATTTTCCTTGTGTTTTCATCAGGTCTATCTATAATAGTCAAATCAAGAACTGTTTGATTATAACTATAGCTACTACTAGCATTACTTTCATCCCTGATATTAACGTCAACACCTTTTTCCAATATGTTTAACAAAATATTATCATCAAACTTTGAATGCATAACAGCATAGTGCAAGGGAGTATAACCGGTTATGCTTTGCAAAGAAAGGTCTGCGCCCTGCTCTATTAAAAATCTAGCCGCATTTGTTTTTCCTCTTGTGATTGCATACATTAACGGGGTAAAATCAAATAACAGCCTTTTATCAATATCATTTCCATTTTCCAAATATTCTCTTAATGCCTCAATATTATTATTGTCAATACTTTCCAAAAGTTCTGTTTCCTCCCTTGTATATTGTACTGTTTGTCCTTCATGATCCCCAAAAATAAGATAACCCCCAATACTGGTGAATTTAATGTGTTTTTGATCGATTATTTCTATCTTCCATACCCCTGTAAATGCAGGAGACTCCGTTTCAGAAGGAATTCTCCAATGCAATAATATAGAACCTGAGTCTTTGCTTGTCCACCAATTTCCATCATAACCAAACCTTGAATCCTTTCCAAAAAACAAAAAACTACTGCGAGAGGTCATATCGGGCTGAGATTTATACACAACTCCGTTGCTGTTGCGCTGTACATCAGAATAACGGATGTACCTGACGGGAAGATACCAATTTCCCAAAAGGAATTGCTCTATATCATCAGGATATATATACTGCTCTTCCGGCAAAACAGACGCATCATTTATTATTATCTTACTATCTTGTTTTATTTCTTCTTTTACAACATTCTGCTTTTTTTCACAGCCAAGTATCAGAAAAAAGAGTATTAATATTGAAAATATCGTTCTTACCTTCATACCTAACCTACAAAAATTATAACATCGACAATTTGTTTGTCAAAATGCTATTTCTTCTTAATCACATCAAATCCGCAGTACGGAACAAGAGCGCGGGGAATACGCACAGAGCCGTCCGCCTGCTGGAAGTTTTCAAGGATTGCGATGATTGCGCGTGAAATCGCGATTGCCGTTCCGTTGAGCATGTGGACAAATTTATTTTTACCGTCGTCGTCTTTGAAGCGGATGTTAAGACGGCGAGCCTGATAATCGGTACAGTTTGAGGTTGATGTAACTTCGCCCCATTCGCCGTTGTTGCGTCCCGGCATCCACGCTTCGAGGTCCCACTTGCGATAAGCAGGAGCGCCAAGGTCGCCTGTGCAGGTGTCCACTACACGGAAAGGTATGTTAAGCGTTTCAAAAATTTCTTCTTCTATTAAACGCAGTTCTTCATGAAAACGATCCGATTCTTCGGGCAGGCAGAATACAAACATCTCCACCTTTGTAAACTGATGAACACGGTACAGTCCCTTTGAAAATTGCCCTGCGGCTCCTGCCTCTCGGCGGAAACAGTGAGAAAGCCCTGCCATACGAAGGGGCAATTTTTCTTTTGGAAGGATCGTGTTGGAATAATAGCCGCCAAGCGTGATTTCCGCAGTTCCGACCAAGCAGGTGTCTTCGCCTTCCAGCGTATACACGTTGGACTCAGCTCCGCGAGGATTAAAACCGATGCCTTCAAGAATTTCTTCACGGGCGACATCAGGAGTAATAAAGGGAGTAAAGCCTTTCTTTTGCAGAATATCTAGCGCATAACGCACAAGTCCAAGCTCAAGAAAGACGCCTTCGTTTTTCAAATAATAAAATTTTGTCCCTGACACTTTTGTCGCCGAATCAAAATCAATAATATCGAGGTCCTGCCCGATTTTTACATGGTCTGCGCTCGTAAAATCAAAATTGGGCGGATTCCCTACCCTTTTAATTTCAAGGTTGTCCTTGTCTTCTCTGCCAACCGGCGCGTCAGGATGCGCCATGTTCGGAATTTTCCGCGCTTCGGTTAAAAGGTCTTTTTCTACCGACGCAAGCTCGCCTTCCGCAGACGCGATCTCTTCCTTGAGTTTCTTTCCCTCTTCGATAAGGGCGTTTCGCTCTTCCTGAGCGAGTTTCCCCTTCATGGCATCGGCGTTTGAATTGCGCTTCTGCTGTAAAGATTGAAGATGGGTAGTAAGTTCCGTCCGCCTTGAGTAAAGACGAGCGACAGCCTCGGCGTCAGCCCTCATAAAGCGGTCGGCAATGTTCGCCGTTACCGCCTGCAAATTTTCCGCGATAAATTTATAATCTAACATGAGGATAGTGTAGCAAAAATAAAAAAAATAGACTAGCATTAGGCATGAAGATATTACTAATATGTGATGATTATCAGCATCCCGGGCAAGTTCCCATAGACGGCGTTGCTCCTCTTGAACAGCGTGGTTTTCAATTTGACATTATCACCAACGCAAACGATTTTTCTGGAAGCTCGCTCGCTCAATATCCGGTCGTCCTTTTATGCAAATGCGATGAAGTTTCTCAAACGGAAAGAACGCCGTGGAAAACAGAAGATATACAGCGCACTTTTATTGATTATGTCGAAGGCGGCGGCGGACTTTTAGCTGTTCACTCCGCTGTTGTTTCAGGAAAAAATACCGAAGCACTTGATAAACTGTTGGGTTGCCGTTTTCTTAAACACCCGCTTGCCGGTCCCGTTACGGTTCAGCCTGTAAAGCCGCATCCTGTAACAGAGGGCGTTGGAATGTTTTGCGAAACAGACGAACATTACAGGCTGGAAATACTTGTAGAAGATATCGACATTTTGCTTGCCTCGTATTCGCCGCCGCAGGGAGAAGAGAGCAAGTATCAAAAAGACTGGTATCACAACTCACCTGCCGCAATTTGCGCCGCCGGTTTTACGCGAACCCAAGGCAGGGGGCGCGTATGCGTTCTGACACCCGGACATAATTTGGCTGTCTGGCTCAACGCGCAATTTCAGCAATTACTGGAGAATGCCTTAAACTGGGCAGGGGGAGAGAGCGGAGGTTGATACACCGTTAAATAATTAGTATGTTTTTCATTTTACCTGTTTTCATAGTATGTTATTCTTTCTAATAATCTTCTTTCATTTCTATTTAACATATCCATAACCTCTTGATTCGTACGATTGCCTTGATAATTTGAATCATAATATGTGAGCATAAATTGTCTCCATTTTAATGATTGAAAATTGTAATTATATTTTGCGAACAAACAATTTCGTATTATCGCCAATTCTTCTTTTGTCCTGCCTTGTAGAGATATATCATTTATTAGATTGAGATACTCGCGAGTTGTTTGCGTGAAAGCAGCTAAATATCTATCTACCAATTCCTGTTCTGGAATATTATAAAAACGTATACTAAAATCACCAAAATCAACAATAATACTGCCGTCAGAGTTGTATCTGATGCTTCTGGCAGGAGTTACAGTCTCTCTATACCGACTAATATGCCGGGCGGAAACCATTCTACCGTTTCTATCTGTTTCATATAACATACCAGCACCTTCCGGTCCTGTATAACCGCCTTGGTAACGCTCGTAATAGTGTTTTAGAGCGTCAGTGTCATACCATTCATGTAAGCATGTACCCCCTTCAATATACCCTTCCATCAAACTATCTACCATTGGTATAAGAATTAACTCATATCTAGTATTCGGATTACCCCAACACCATAACCTCATATTTGAATATAAAGGATTATTTAACATAAAGAAATACGTTCTTCCACCACCATCATCATAAGTAACTTCTACAGCGTTATAACCAAAAGAGATATATTCAAAATATTCACGGGCATCATGGGCTTCTTGAGCCGGTATGTAAAATTGGATGATAAAAAAACAAAAAATAGATAAAATCATTTTCTTTTTCATAATTATATATTACTCCATTTTTATAAAATATTCAATGGTTATTCATAATTAACATTTTCAATTCTATCATATTCCCCTTGAATACATTCAAGTCAACTTTTGTATTTATTCCCTGTATTCTCGCGCTATTGTGATATTGCCAAAATACAATATTTTTTATGTTCTTACCTATCGGAAATATTATAGAACGATACCATAGCGGATTATCAAAATTACCTTTTATAATTTGTTTATAAGCGTCTCGTGTGGTGTAAATTATTACTTTATGTTTATAATGTTCTTCAAGCCTGTTAATACATTTTTTTAATTCATCTGTAATTTTATCTTTATCAAAGTTATTTGAATTCCCGCTAAACTCAAAATCAACTACAGGAGGTAAATCGATAATATTTCCTACGGTATTAATAAAATTATCCGCCTGTTCTATACCGCCATAATTAAAATGGAAAAAATGATACACGCCTAATATTCTATTAGTATCTCTTATATTTTGAGCATTTTCATTAAATCTCTTATCAATAAAAGTGTCGCCTTCTGTCGCTTTTACAAAAACAAATTGATATTTTTCATCAATATTTTTCCAGTCGATTATCCCTTGATGATGCGAAACATCCAATCCCTCAACTGCGTAAATATTTTTATTGGGATATACAAACCATATTTTTCGGTCATGAAGCAAATATCCTAATATGAAAATTACGGTTATAAATAATAAAACAATTCCAAGCAATATTCTCTTCATAAGTGTTACAATTACCTCACTAAATCAATAAAATCTATTTCCGGGTGGCGATATCCGGGCGTGTTAAATTTTACGCGCCCAAATTGAATTGCGCGTAATGGACACATATCGACACAGCCCTGACAATGTTCGCACTTCTCCGTAAACTGAGGCTGTCCGTTCTTCATAACAATGGCGCAAACGGGGCAGATTTTCCTGCACGCGCCGCAACCGTTACACTCAGAGCCTACACGGTAATACTTGTAAAAAATCTTTACGCCAAACGAAAAAAGCAGGGCGATAAAAGAAGATAATGGTCTAAAAGTATTTACTTTATTTTCACGTCTCTCCAGAACGGCGCGGACTGCTTCTTCGGTTGCCTTTTTCTGCATTAATACACGGCGGCAGAGCTTTTTTTCTTTCGGCGGACCAAATATAGCAAGGTAATTTTCTACTGCCGGAATACGTCCAAAAAACAATTTAGCTATTCCTTTCTTTTTTAAAATCCGCCGCATAACAGCAAGCGTTCCGCCCGGACTTGAGCCGTAAGTTACAAAGGACGCTACATATTGCGTTCTAAACTCGGCTATTTGTGCAAAACGGCGCACAATAAGCGGCAAACCATAAGCATACGAAGGAAAAACAAAAATAACAGCCTCAGCTTCTATAATTATTTCGTCTTTTTGCGCCTCAGAGCCGATGTTGTACAATTCGCATGGAGTACCAATTAACCGCGCAATCTCTTTTGCCGACCAAAGACTGTTGCCTGTTCCGCTAAAGTGATAAATTTTAGTCAATTTTCATTCTGCCTTTTTCTGCCTCAGAAATTAACATATATTCTATTGAATCTACAATAGCGGCTCTGCTTGCCTCTATTATGTCCGCGCTGACCCCAACAGTGTTCCACTTGCGATGCCCGTCTGTAGATTCAACCAATACGCGAACACGCGCGGCAGTCGCTTCTTTTCCGTCAATAACTCTTACTTTGTAATCTTCAAGCCTCACCTTCGCAAGACCGGGGAAGAAACTGGTAAGTGCGCGGCGAAGAGCTTCGTCAAGAGCGCCGACAGGACCGACACCTTCAGCGGCGGCTACCTCTGTTTTTTCGTCAACAAGAACTTTTACCCATGCGTAGGAACATAGAATTTTCTCTCCTGTGGGATGTTCGCTCATTACGCGATATGCTTCTATGCTGAAATGCGGCGTATAACGTCCAAATTCCCTTCTTGTTAAAATTTCAAAACTAGCGTCCGCACCTTCATAAGCCCAGCCTTCGGCTTCAAGGTTTTTCAATTTTTCAGCTAACGAAATAATAACCGGATTATCTTTGGTTACCGAAGGCTCAATTTTTTTCACACGCTCGACAATCGCCGCCCTGCCACCAACTTCGCTCATTAAAAGATGACGATCATTGCCAATTAACGCCGGGTTTACATGCTCAAAGGAGCGGCTGTTCTTAATAATGCCATCAACGTGCATTCCCGCCTTATGTGAAAAAGCATGTAACCCGATATACGGCATATCATCGCTGATTATTACATTTGCAATTTCCGCCACTGTGCGCGTAAGTTCACCGATACGGACAAGATTTCCCTGCGGTAAACAGCGAAGAGACAACTTGAGTTCCAAAGAAGGGATAAGCGCCCCAAGCGCGGTATTGCCGCAACGTTCTCCAAAACCGGCAAGCGTTCCCTGCACATGGGTACAGCCAGATTGCACCGCGGCGATTGTATTCGCAAGCGCAAGACCGCAGTCGTTATGTGCATGAATTCCAACAACCGCATTGGGAAAAGTTTTTGTCACTTCCTGTACTGCGCGGACAATAGCGTCAGGAAAAAGTCCGCCGTTAGTGTCGCATAATACAATGCGATCCGCACCTGCCTCAAGCGCGGCTTTTATTGTTGAAAGAGCGTAAGACGGGTTTGCAATCCATCCGTCAAAAAAATGTTCCGCGTCATAAATTACAATGCGCCCTTCGGATTTAAGAAACGCTGTTGTTTCGCTAATCATTAAAAGATTTTCTTCCGGCTGTACCTGAAGAATTTCCTTTACATGCAAATCCCAGCTTTTTCCGAAGATTGTAACTCCTTCCGTTCCAGCGTCAAGAAGAGAGCGAAGCTGGACATCATCACAGGCTTTTATGCCTTTTTTTCGCGTTGAGCCAAACGCACAGAGTTTTGAGTTTTTTAATTTAAAAGAGGACGCGAGCCGGAAAAATTCCAAATCTTTGGGGTTGCTTCCCGGATTACCGGCTTCTATCCATGCGACGCCAAGTTCATCCAGCGTTTCTGCCACAGCGATTTTATCGCGAACAGAAAAAGTAATCCCCACGCCCTGCACTCCGTCCCGCAAGGTGGTGTCAAGTATCTCAACATCAAACTTTTCGTTTTTCATTTTAATCTCCGATTTATATGTTATAATATTGAAAGGAAAAAATCTATGATTTTATGCACCGGCGAAGCGGTAATCGACATGTTTCATAAAAACGATCCCATTTTGGGGGAAGTTTTTTATCCTCTGCCCGGTGGATGCTCCTACAACACTTCCATCGCCATAGGCAGGCTTGGCTCTCCTGCCGCTTTTTTGGGACGGCTTTCAAAAAACTTTTTTGGAGAAATTCAGTTTAAACGCCTGCGCGAAAATAATGTAAACGTCGATCTTTTAATCCGCTGTGAGCAAAATCCCATTCTGGCTTTTATAAAAACAGAAGAAGGACAGGAACCTCAATACGCTTTTTATGATGAAGGCACTGCGGATCGCCTGCTTACGACGGAAGATTTGCCTGCCCTGCCCTCTAACATTGCGTGCATAGCCTGCGGTTCAATTTCCATGTGCATGGAGCCGCTCGCCACAACTATCGAAGCATTAATATTGAAGGAAGCCGCGAAGAAAACGGTCATCGCCTTTGATCCAAACATCCGCCCGTTTATGATCAAAGACAGGGACGCATATATGAAGCGTTTTGAAAAATGGATTTCTGTCTCTACAATAGCGAAAATATCCGGCGAAGATTTCGAGTATATTTTTCCAAATACCGAAAGCGAAACAGCGCTTCACAAGGTTATCGATCTTGGAACAAGACTTGCGATAGTTACACTCGGCTCTCAGGGGGCGGTTGCTTTGCTTAAGCGTGGCGATGGAAACGTAATAAAGGCATGCGCTCCGGCGGCGCATATTCCAAAAGTCGCCGACACAGTTGGAGCAGGAGATACTTTTCAGGGAGCGTTGCTCGCGTGGCTTGAGCAAAAGGGAAAATTGCTGTACAACGAAATTGTAAATTTGAGTGAAACAGAGCTACACTCTGCGCTTATTTTCGCTAATAAAGCCGCCGCTATAGTTTGCACTAGACACGGAGCCGAACCGCCAACATTAAAAGAAATAAAATGAAAAAATATACAATAATTTTATTTATCTTCTCCTTGTCTCTTCTTTTTATTTCCTGCCATAAAACACGCACAATATCTGAAAATGAAACAGATGAACCTGAAGAAATTATTTCGACAGTAGAAAGAGATATTATAGAAAGCAAAGATTTGGAACAAACCGTAATACAATCAAATGATGAACGGCATATTCCTATAAGAGAACGTGCCGCGCTTCCTTTTATTGAAGCTGTAAGAAGAGGCGACAGAAATGAAATTGTAAAATTTTTCAAATATCCAATACGCCAATACCGCCCCTTCCCATTGCCTTATATAAAAAACGAACAAGAAATGCTTGAGAGATTTGACATGATATTTACTGATGAAGTATTAGACGATATAGTAAATTCATCTGATAATGAATGGAATGCCGAAGCATGGAGAGGTGTTTTCTTTTACAATGATAGGACATGGCTATGGATGGATTATGATGGTACAGTTTTGGGCATTCACGCTTCAAATCAAGAAGAAGAACTGGTGAGGGAATTTTGGAAAAGAGACAGAGAACGATTATTGCCGGAATTTAGGCAATATGACAACTGTGTGGGTTTATTTGCATCCACAACATATATATTGAGACTGGATAGTTTTACTATTGACAGAGATACTTACACTTTTCGTTTTCGACTGCTTATATGGGAACGTAACAATTCTAAAACAATGTCAGATATGCCGGACATAATTTTAACAGACGGAGAAAGCAGAAGTTATGGAAATACGGGGCGAAGTTTATATTATTTTATCAATAATGATAGAGTATATGTAATACTGGAGCCGTATGATTTTTATTATATAGATAAAGGGGCATTATTTATTGGGGAATACACAGAGTCCTTCGAGCCAATGCTCTATGATGAGTATGAATCTATATTGTCAGAGGAAATTGTATGGTCGGAATAATCTTGCTTGGCTGAAAGATAGACACTTCGCATATTCAGGTATATGCTATATATTAATTTAAACAAGGATTTTGAATAATGTACGATATTGCAATTATTGGCTTGGGACCAGCCGGAGCTACATTGGCAAGGCTGTTGGATAAAAAATACAAAGTTATCGCTATAGACGGTAAAAATAAAGAATCCGGAAAATGCTGTGGGGGCTTGCTTGCCCCTGACGCACAGAAAATGCTTGCCCGCTTTGATATTTGCCTGCCAAAAGATGTTCTTGTTGATCCTCAGATTTTTTCGGTAAAAACAATAGACCTTGATAATAATATCGTAAAATATTATCAAAGGTTTTATTTGAATATGGACAGGGCAAAATTCGATAACTTCCTGATTTCGCTTATTCCAAATAATATTGAAATACGCGATAACAGTATTTGTAAAAAAATAGAAAAGGGAAATAGCATATATCGTTTTACTTTTACATCAGGGGGAACAGAAAGAACGGAAGAAGCAAAAATGATAATTGGAGCCGACGGGGCAAATTCCATAGTGAGGAATATTTTTTATAAAAAGAACAAGATTGAAAAATACATAGCTATTCAAGAATGGTATAAAGACGGAATTAACTCGCCGTTTTATTCCTGTATTTTTGATAAAAAGATTACAAGTTCATACTGCTGGACAATTTCAAAGGATAATTATTTTATTATTGGAGGAGCGTTCCCGCTAAATGAAAGCAATTCCAGATTTGAAATGTTAAAAGAAAAAGTAAAAAACATGGGGATATCATTTGGAGAGTTGGTAAAAAGAGAGGGCTGTTTTATAAATTTGAACAAAGGGTCCGTAAATATAAACACGGGCAAAAAAGGAGCGTATCTAATAGGAGAAGCCGCCGGAATGATAAGCCCAAGTTCTCTGGAGGGAATCAGTTATTCTATGGAAAGTGCGAAAATACTGGCGGAGATTATAAATAATAATTGTAAAAGTATTTCGCATAAATATTATACAAAAACATTATACATTAAAATACGGTTATTCATAAAAATGTTAAAAAAACCTTTCATGTATAACAGAATATTAAGATATTTTGTTATGAAGAGCGGGATAAAGACCATAAAAAACAAATAGGAGGTTGAAATGATAGAGATAAAAGGGAAATACAATATCGCGAAAGTTTTTACAAACTCATTGGATGATATGTCTAAGGAGCAAATAAAAAAACTCTGCAATCAGTCTTTTACCGCTGAAAGTACAATAAGACTCATGCCCGACGTACACGCCGGTTCCGGTTGTACAATTGGAACCACCATGACTATCAAAGACAAAATTGTTCCCAACCTTGTAGGCGTTGACATCGGCTGTGGCATGGAAACCCTGTTCATTCCCTCTGAGCATAAGTCGTCCGCCGGCTTCGATCCAATCCGTCTTGATGAAATTATTCATTCGCAAATTCCAAGCGGCATGGAAATTAGGGATGATGCGCATGAATACATTAACAAAATATCGTTAGATGAAATTAAATGCCCTGCTATAAATCCCGATCGCGCAAGAAAAAGCATTGGGACTCTTGGCGGCGGCAATCATTTTATTGAGGCGAACCGCGACAACGACAACAATCTGTATATTGTGGTTCATTCGGGAAGCAGGCACTTGGGAAAAGAAGTCGCCGAATATTATCAACAAGAGGCGTGGAAACAGTTAAACAAAAACCGTAAAGTTGATATTGGCGAATACATAGCGAAATTAAAATCTGAAGGATTGGAAAAAGAAATACAGAGCAGGATAAACCAGATTAGATCGCAAATAATAACGGATGTCCCGCAAGACCTTGCATACGTCAGTGATGAGCTTTTTGGCGATTACATCAACGATATGAAGATAACGCAGTATTTTGCTCTGCTCAACCGCAAGGCAATGATAGACGTAATCATGAAGGGGCTGAATATTCAAATAGACGAACAGTGCGAACAATTTTCTACTATTCATAACTACATTGATACTGATACAATGATTTTGCGTAAAGGAGCCGTTTCAGCTAAAAAGGGCGAACAGCTGATTATTCCGATTAATATGCGGGACGGAAGCATTATCTGCGAAGGGTTGGGAAACCCTGACTGGAATTATTCCGCGCCTCATGGGGCGGGAAGAATAATGAGCAGAAAAAAAGCCTTTACGGTCTTGAATATGGAGGATTATAAAAAAGCGATGGAAGGGATATACTCAACATCTGTAAATAAAGAAACAATAGATGAAAGCCCAATGGCATATAAAAACATGGACGATATAATTAACAATATATCCCCAACAGCGAATATATTAAAAATTATAAAACCGGTTTATAATTATAAAGCGTCGGATGAATTCAAAGAAAGGGGAAAAGCATGAGAACACCTCGTCACACAACTCCGGTTAAAGCAGACAGTTGTCTTGCACGCTAACCGTTGTTTAAACCTCGAACCCGTTGGCGATGTGGGAAATTGTTTCGATGGAAGACTGGGTATCTATAGCAAGTTCTGAAACTTCCTGCGCTCCAATATTAAGTTTCTTGATACTGCCTGCTATTTCTTCCATACTGGATTCAATTTCTCCCGCACTTCCCTGAAGAGCGTCAATTTCTTGAAGCATTGCCTGCGCACCCTGTCCCATTTCCTGTGAGCCGCTTGAAACTTTTGCGGTGATATCGTTCATTACGCGCAATGACTCCATCACCTGCCCCGCACCGGTTTTCTGCTCTCTGACTGCGTTGTCAACTTCAAGAACAAGTTTTTCGGTTTCGCTAATTCTGCCGGAAACTTCGGCAAAGGCGGTTCCTGAGGCTTGCGCATCTTTGACGATAAGATCAATGGTCTGAGATATTTGCCTAAGTTCGGACCCTATCTTTTTTGACTCGGAGGATGAATTCTCCGCCAGTTTGCGAATCTCATCGGCAACTACCGCAAAGCCGCGTCCCAATTCCCCGGCGTGAGCCGCTTCTATAGCGGCATTCATTGCCAGTAGGTTTGTCTGGGCGGCTATAGATGCGATGATTTTATTCGCATCAAGTAATGATTGGGACTGTTCCACGATCTCGCGGACACGCTGAGAACTTTCCTGCTGGATGTTGCCTCCCTTGTCGGCGGCTTCTTCCACAGTCTTAAACTGAGCGGTCATTTTTTCCGTTACCGAGCCGATGGAAGATATGTTCCCCACCATTTCCTCTACCGCGGAGGAAGCCTGGCTCATACTGGAACCCTGCACAGCAATGGATTCTTCCAAACTCTTGATATGATCGGAAATCTGATGTACTGCCTGAGAGGAAGTGTTTACACTCTTCATCTGATCTCTGGTTTTACTCAATACCGATTCCGCGCTTCTGGAAATTTTGACAATGGACTCCGCCATACCGGATGCGTTTTCTTCCATGCGGTTTCCAACCACGGCAAGTTCTTTCTGTCCGGATTTTATTTCCCGAATACCGCTCCCCAAATACTCGCAAAAAGTATTTACCATTCCGGTGATAGTGCCAAGTTCATCCACCGAACAGACCGTTATGCGCTTTGTCAGGTCTTTACGTTCCGATGAAAGGTTTTCCAACTGTGAAACTACCGATGTATAAAGTAAGGAAGTGTTCTTTTTAAGATTAATCGTCAGGATCGTAATACAGATAAAACAGACGCCGATAGGGATCACGATTGCCGACCATGCCCTGCTTTGCATATTGTCCAGAGAGATTCCTGCCATACGGATGCCAAGCAGTGTAATGGAGCAGGCAAAGAGCAGAGCCATTAAAGACGCCGCCAGAGGGATGATCATCGATTTGAGTTCCTGCCTGTTTTCACGAAGTTCCCTCGGAAATTTGG
Source organism: Treponema sp. (assembly GCA_031254315.1). Lineage (GTDB taxonomy): Bacteria > Spirochaetota > Spirochaetia > Treponematales > Breznakiellaceae > WQXQ01. Next base: position 3,187 of record JAIRUQ010000085.1, on the reverse strand, counting down.
TAAGGTTATGACCAATCAGGGCATGGGAAACCAGTCCGTCGCACATCACATAAATAAAAGTCCCCACCAGCATCCCGAAAGACAATGATGCCAAAAACAGGGGGCTTTTAAGATCGGGAGTCAAACCAAGGTACTCGGTTTTAAGGAAAATACCGCTCAGAAAAGCGGCATGCATGACCACGTTCAAGGCTATCATTTTGATGGGTATGGCTCCGATTTTTTTTATTTTCGCCAAAAAAACTTCCCCGTCCGCCCCATTAAAAAATTTAGAGGAAAAACAGCCGGCGTTTCGACCCAAGACCACCAAGTAGACGGCGAGGAATACTGCCCCCGGCACACTAAAAGGGACAATGAGGCGGGAAAAAGAATGCCCGAAAAAGATCATAAGCAGAAAATCTGCCAGTAGCATGGCAATCCCGGTAAATAGCACCAAGGCTAAAAATATAACATTATTATGGACTTTCAATAGAAACACTTCCTTAACTATGAAATTTATTTTAGTAGAATATTACTATAAAAAACATCCTAATACAAGATATTTTTTAATAATTTCTGAAAAAACACAACCGGACGGCAAACCGACATCGCTACCTTTGCGTTTCCATAGCATTTTCTACCGCTTTCAGAATAGCCATACTGCTTCCTGTCGCGCCGCTAATCGCATCAACGGTAAGGCTTTGGTTTTCGATAACTCTTTCGGTTATTTTTTCGGCTTTCTTCCCTATCGGAGAACATACATGCCTAATTATGGATATTGCGATAATATTTTGATTTTGGACAGTAACATCTAAAGTTACCTTAACCGGTGTGCCTGACAGATCATAACTGCCGCGATACACACCGTCAGGCTTATTTTCCATAACCGGCAATACAGCTTTAATTTCTGAAAGCGCGGTCGAATTACATGAGACGGCTAATATTAAAATGGTTAAAAAACCAAAAATAGTTAAAACTTTCATAATCATACCTCCGTTACAGAATAAGTATACCACAAAAATACATATAAGTTTCTACCATTAAAACATCGCTTCCCCCATATATAGGTATAACTTTTTGAAAGTTATTTATCCTATTTTTTGAGGTGTACAAATGTACATTAACAACAAATTTAAAAACAGCGTTTTTACTATGCTGTTCGGCGACCCCGACTTGCTTCGGGAACTTTACTGCGCTCTGGAAGGCATTTCCTTAGCCGCAGACACTCCGGTTTTTATTAACACACTTGAGAATGTGCTGTTTATGGATTTTAACAACGACATCTCTTTCGAGATAGCTGGGAAACTTGTGGTACTCATAGAACATCAGAGTACCATATTATTTGGTAATGTACTGCCGTGTAAGTTCGCCCAAAACTTTCTGCAACGAGTCGTTAAAATCCTTAACATAGACCATCACTTCGTTGTTGGATGTTCCTTCAGGCAAAAAGAATTGATGCGGTTCACAACTAAGCGCAACTGAAAGTTTTGCAAGCGTTTGGGCGGAAACTCCTTTTTTGCAGTTCTCAATGTCATTGATAAAGTTATGTGTAAGTCCGGCGCTGAGAGCAAGTTCCAATTGTGAAATATTTTGCACAGACCTTAGGCGTTTTATGTTACTGCTGATTAACCTGTAGATATATTTTTCATCAAATTCGATTTTCTTTGCCATTTTTTAATTTTCATTCTTTATTTTTTATTAGCAAATAACCAATTGTGTATATATTATCGCTGTGAGTTTCATATATTTAAATAGAGTTGTTCCGAGACTAAAGTTTGCGAATTACTTTCTTTTAACTTAACAGTTATATTAGCAACGGCGATGGGCAAACCGTAAAAAAACGGCTCTATTGCGGCGTAAACCGTTTCGTCAAAAGAGCCGGACGCTTAGTATTACAGGATTTTTCGTCTGTTACTGCCGTCTGCCCTTATTTCCCGATGATAACAGAGCTGGCTTTAATAAGAGCGACCACGTCGTCGCCTGTCTTCAAGCTCATGGAATCCGCAGAGCCGGTGGTAATGGTTGCCACTACTGTAGCCGGGTCTTTCACTTCAATGATGACCTCAGTGGTTACCGGACCTTTTTTTAGCTCCTTGATTGTACCTTTTAATTGATTTCTGGATGATAATTGCATATTTAGTCTCCTCGTAAATATTATGTACATAATATAATAAAAAAGACATACCCCGGCAAGAAAATTAAAATAATTGTTTTAAGAAAGAACAGCGGATATGGTTATTTCAATGTCCATCTGAGATGTTTTGGGTTTGCCAGAAATATTGCTTGCGTACTCATTTTTGAGACATGAATGATGGGTTTTAATTACGGCTTATCGGTCACAATCAAGCCCTGACCTACAGCATAGACCGCGAATTTCATTATGTTGTCAAAGCCTGATTTGTCCAGAATTGCGGTGATGTGCCGTCCTAACGACGCTTCCGATAAATCCAACTCCTTTGCCATTTCGTTCCGCGTTTTTCCCTGGCACACAAGGCGTATCACGGCAATTTCTTTTTCCGTGAATTGAGCGGCAAAGTTCACTCTGTCTTGCGGACCGGGATAAACACCGTTTCCTTTCATGGTACTGCGTATAACAAAAAACAAATAATCATTTCCCATGTTTTTATCAATAAAGCTATGCGCTCCGGCTTTTCTCGCTTCATCGACAAAGGTTATCTCCGGCAAGGAAGTCATAATTACAATTTTTATTTCCGGTAAAACACTTCGGATTTGAGCGGCGAAAGCTATGCCATTGGAATTGTTCTCAGTTACAACATCCATCAAAACCGGATCGGGCTTTAGTTTCCGGCATAATTCAGGCGCGCCCGATGCATCGGCTATAACGGCGACAACTTCCATATCATCCTGTCGGCTGATAACCTGTTCCAGGGAATCCCTCAGCATAGCCTGATCTTCTACAACGATAATTTTAATTTTTGTTCGCATCTTGCAACCTCTCCCAAAAGTATATTGCGTCTAAGGCTTTTTCCGTATTATTTTTTACCAGAAAATCATAAAGCATAAAATACAACTCGCGTTCTGTGGGATTAAGCTTTACTGATCCCAGTTCGCTTAAAATAGTTTCCGCCGTCTTTGTCTCCCCGCTCTTGAGCGCGTCTTTTAAACGTGGCAGAATTTCGGCTAACGTATTTTGATAGCCTCCGGTCTCTTTCTTCCTCTGTTCCTGCGCAATAGTGCAAAAAGTAGGAAG
>JAIRUQ010000010.1 GCA_031254315.1 Treponema sp. | reverse complement strand
AAATCTCTCCAGCTTCCCATCACCTTAATCCCCGCCAAATCGGCTCTTTCGCCCACAGTGTAAGTTGTTTTTGTCGGCGGTCTGTCAACTCGAATACTCAGCAATTCCATCACTTCAGTCTGAAAAGTGCCTGTTCCCTGCCCTAGTACGGTTACAGTTACGGTTTGCATACCTATCCTGTCTCTGTCATGAGATGTTGATAAAAAGGTAACTTCTTTTCTGCTGTCGTCTTTGTAGTTGGCATAGACTGAAACTTCGGTTGTACTGACACTGAAGTACTGTCTTACCTTTGCGGGTCCTTTCAGGCTGTCCCAATCAACGCTTACAATCGTCATTGAGGCGCAAGCCGCTATTCCCAATACCAGTGAAACACCGATAATTCCTAAAATTTTGTTTTTCATTTTTCTCTCCTTTCTTTCCTTAACAATATTTGAACTTTCATACGAAAGTTTAATTGACAAAAACCTCACACAAAGGCACATCGAACCTACGGTTCGCGGCACGAAGAAGGAAGAAAAGTTTGCCCCCTCTCTTTTCCTTTTCCTCTTGCCCCTACGCTTGCTAAAGCAAGCTTGCTTTTTTGGTCATGACTGCCTTTTTAGGGGCTCTTGCCATGTTACCTTTAACCAGATACACAGCTTGCGCTGTGCGTTTCTTTAGGCATCTCTAACAAACCCGACCAAAGCCATAAGCGCATACCTGCCCCGTGCGCCTGTTTTTCGATAAACACTTTTTAAATGCGTCTTGACGGTATTGAGCTCTATGTTCAATAAAACGGCGATCTCCTTGTCTCTCTTGCCCAAAAGCAGACTATGCGTTACATCCGCTTGGCGGCAGGAAAGACGGTATTTTTTTATAAACTCAGGACTAAGTCCGCTTTTTGCCGTCAACGCCGCCGGCAGTTCGCCCATTTTTGCCGGCGAGTCTGAAGAGTGATTTTTGAAATGGCTGAAAATGTCTTTCACTATTAAAATTTATATCGCAACTTTGAAAGGAAGTTGATCACTCTTTAGAGTGATTTTGCATAAAAAGTATCACTCTTTAGGGTGAGTTTGCGCAAAAGACATCACTCTTTAGGGTGAGCTGGGCGAATTTCGGGGAACATGGGGAAAAAGAAGCTCAGGACACGCAACGGAGGGAATTGATATTCGGGGTTTAATGACGGAGAAAAGTACCAGCTACCGTTTTTTTAACGGGCTGGCATTTTTCCCCGAAAATGTGATATAATAACATCATGCTGTGCGGAAACGCACGGTAAATACAGCGAGGATACATTAACAGAGAGACAAAATGTGTCGTGTAAACACGAAAATCACATTGAAAAATCTTGATGACACCAAACAAGCCAAAAAAGGAAATCTCGCCGAAGATAAAATCCGTCAGGAAACAGTTGACGTAATGGTTGACACAGGGGCAACCATGCTGGTTATTAATGAAGAACTTTTTCAGCAACTTGGGCTTGACGTTAGGGAAGAACGGGAAATAACCCTCGCAAACGACGCAAAGGAAATATGCAAAGTGACTGAGCCGCTGGAGATTCATTGGGGAAACCGTTCCGTTGCCATGTCCGCTCTGGTAATAGAAGACGCATCGGAATTTCTGCTCGGCGTTCTCCCCCTTGAAGGCATGGACTTGATGGTTGATCCCGTCAACCAAAAACTAGTCGGCGTTCACGGCGATCAGCCTGTGTACCTCGCAAAAAAAGGGTAAATTGTAAAGTTTCTTCCATAGCTAAGTGATAAAATTTCTTCTGGCAAGGCATTGCGTGAAACACGTTAATACAAGAATCTTCAAATTCATTATACAATTGTAAGACCATGTTGAAAGGCTGAAGCACGAAAAACGAACTCTAGTTCCATAAGCGTCTTTACTATAGCATATTTTCAGGGTTAAATCCATAGGGAGCGTAAATTTACGCAATTTGACGCTTTTTTTTGTTGCCAAAAAATGGTATTGTATGGCAGGGGAATAATTCATGCAAATTGACGATAAGCTGATCTCGTACTTGGAAGACCTGTCCTGCCTTACCCTTTCGGACACTGAAAAAAGCCGTTTAACGGGAGACTTAAAAGAAATATTGAGCGGCATGGACAGGCTCAGTGAGCTTAATACTGATGGAGTTCCCGAACGCAGTCATCCCTTTGATAACGTAAACGCTTTCCGCGATGATGAAGCAGGCGCTTCATTTGAACGGGAACTTATCTTGAAAAACGCGCCCGAAAGAAACGATGAAATGTTTATCGCGCCAAAAACGGTAGAGCAGGGAGGCTGACATGCTGAACATGAGCGCATTGGAGTTATCGCAAGCCATAAAAGAAAAAAAGTTAAGCGTACCCGAATTAGTTAATTTATATATAGACTTTATACAAAAACATAATAAAAATTTTAACACTTTTCTTACTATTTCTAAAGACAGCGCTCTACAGCGTGCGCAAGAAATACAATCGCGCATTGATAAAGGAGAAGCAATCTCCCCTCTTGCGGGAGTGCCGATTGCCATAAAAGACAACATCTCTACAATGGGAATTGCCACTACCTGCGCATCAAAAACGCTGGACGGATACATGCCCGTATTCAACGCCGCCGTTGTTGACAAACTGGAACAAGCAGGCATGATCGTTATCGGAAAACTCAACATGGACGAGTTCGCTATGGGCGGCTCCAGCGAAACAGGAGCGTGCGGACCTGTACGCAACCCGTGGGACACAGAGCGTGTACCCGGCGGTTCTTCAGGCGGCAGTGCGGCGGCTGTAGCGGTAGGACAGACACCCATCTCGCTCGGCTCTGACACGGGCGGCAGTATACGCCAGCCATGCGCCTTCTGCGGCGTTACAGGCATAAAGCCCACTTACGGCTCAGTGTCTCGGTATGGGCTTATAGCCTACGCTTCGTCCCTTGACCAGATTGGACCAATCGGGCAGAACATTGATGACTGCGCCGCATTGTTATCTGTCATTTCAGGAGCGGACGAAAAAGACAGCACCTGCGTTATAGAAAAACCGTTTAATTTTGAAAAAGCAAACAGCGAACGGTTGGATGGTGTAAAAATAGGATTACCATCTAATTATTTCGCAGGAGGCATAGACGAGGATGTTAAGAGCGTAGTTCTTTCTTCTGCGAAGGAACTTGAGGCGGCAGGAGCGAGTATAGAAGAATTTGAAATGCCGATGCTGGAGTACATGGTTCCCACTTACTACATCATCGCTTGCGCCGAAGCGTCATCCAATTTGTCCCGCTATGACGGGCTTAAATACGGACGGCGGAGTACAAACGCAAGAACGCTCTCTGAGGTTTATCGTCTCTCACGCAACGAAAGTTTTGGACTGGAAGTAAAGAGGAGAATAATGCTCGGCTCGTTTGTGCTTTCTTCGGGGTATTACGATGCGTATTACAAAAAAGCATTACAGGCGCGCGCTCTTATAAAAGACGCTTACAATAAACAGTTTGAAAAATTTGACATGATACTCTCTCCTGTCGCTCCGACAACAGCCTACAAGTTAGGTGAAAATATCGGCGACCCGATGAAAATGTACATGGGAGACATTTACACAGTTTCGATAAATCTCGCCGGTCTTCCTGCAGTCGCTCTCCCCTGCGGTTTTGGCAATCAAGGTTTGCCCATCGGCTTCCAGTTAATCGGCAATTCTTTTTCAGAAAATAAATTGATTGAGGCGGCACGTGTTTTTCAAAACCGCACCGATCATCATAAAAAAAGACCGTCAGTGCAGGGGGATGTCGCACCAGGAGGTGCGGCATGAAGTGGGAAACTGTTATCGGTCTTGAAGTCCACGCCGAGCTTTCAACAAAGTCGAAAATTTTCTGCGCTTGTTCTACTTCTTACGGCGGACAGCCGAATACCCACGTCTGCCCTGTTTGCGCAGGAATGCCCGGCGTTCTTCCAAAACTGAACCGCAGTGTTGTAGAATACGCTATTCGGCTTGGACTTGCGCTCAACTGTACGATTACACGAGACTGCAAATTCGACCGTAAAAATTATTTTTACCCCGACCTGCCAAAAGCGTATCAGGTGTCCCAGTTGTACGCTCCAATCTGCCGAGACGGTCATCTTGAAATTGAAACCGAAGGAAAGAAAAAAGCAATTCGCATTCGGGAGATTCACATGGAAGAGGACGCAGGCAAACTTGTCCACGATGCTCGTGCTTCTTATATGGACTTCAACCGTTGCGGCGTTCCGCTGTTGGAAATTGTCTCGCAACCCGACTTCCAAAGCGGCGGCGAAGTTCTTGCCTATCTTGAAAAGTTACGTGAAACTCTCCTCTACCTTGAAGTATGCGACTGTAAAATGCAGGAAGGCTCGATTCGCGCCGACATCAATTTATCGCTCCGCAAAGAAGGCGAAGAACTTGGCGTGCGTACCGAGACAAAGAACATGAACTCGTTCAAAGCGATTGCCCGTGCCATTGAATACGAGATTGAGCGTCAAACTGACATTCTTGAAGACGGCGGGAAAATTGTGCAGGAGACTCGCAGATGGGATGACGACAAAGGCGAATCCTACGGAATGCGTTCAAAAGAGAACGCGCAGGACTACCGCTACTTTCCTGAGCCTGATCTTTTGCCAATGCATATTGATGACGCATGGCTGGAAAGTGTTAAAGCGAATCTGCCTGAACTCGCTTGGCAAAAACGTGAGCGATACGTCTGCGATTTAGGGATTGCCGAATCCTCAGCAGTGGTTCTTACCGTTCACAAAAATATTTCCGCTTTATTCGAGACCCTTTCGCAGAAGAGCGGCAATTCTCTGGAAGCCGCAAACCTTATCACAGGCGAAATAATGCGCCTGATGAACAATTCAAACATTTTGCCCGAAGACCTTTCCATTGACGCCGAAAAACTCGCAGTACTCATCGCCCTTGTTACAGGCGGAAAAATAAACCGAGGTGCGTACAAGGAAACAATCGAAGCGGTATTCACGAGCAACGTTGATCCCGAAAAATACATCGCCGAAAAAGGCTTGATGATGGTCAACGACGACAAGGTTGTCGTCGAAGCGATACAAAGCGTTTTATCAGATAACATGGATTCAGTTACGGAATTCCGCGCCGGTAAAGAAAAAGTGTTTGGCTTTTTAATGGGGCAAGTAATGAAAAAACTTGGCGGAAAAGGCAACCCCGATATGGTCAAAAAAACCTTGACATCCATGCTTGAAAAATAAAAAATTCCTCTTGACAATATTCCATCTATGGAATATAATATAAATATGTGGGAAGTTGAATACACCGATGAGTTTGAAGAATGGTGGGAAACTTTAAGCGAAGCTGAGCATAAACGAATAGCATATTCGGTTAACTTGCTGAGTTATGCTGGACCGTCATTATCTTTTCCGCATAGTAGCGAAGTGAAAGGCTCTAAGCACAGTTCCATGAGAGAATTGCGGAGTCAGTGTGAAGGACGCCCCTTGCGGACATTTTACGTCTTTGATCCCAGACGTACCGCAATCCTTCTAATTGGCGGAGACAAGACAGGTGATGATAGATTTTATGAAGTGCTGATCCCAAAAGCTGATAAAATCTATGACAATTACCTGAAAGAAATTCAGGAGGAAAAAAATGACTAAGAAATTTTCAGAACTAGAAGCAAAAATGAGTCCTGAGTCAAGGGAATGGGTTAAGCAGGAAGTTGCTAAAGCTCTAGCCGAAATGCCGCTGAATGAATTAAGAAACGCGCGTGGTCTTTCCCAGCAGATGCTGGCTGAGACTTTGCATATTCAGCAACCGGCTATCGCAAAACTTGAAAAACGGACAGACATGTATATCTCTACCTTGCGAAGCCACATTAAAGCCATGGGCGGTGAACTTGAGGTTATCGCCCGTTTTCCTGACGGAGATGTAAAAATCTCCAATTTTTCACAGATAGGGAGTATGTAGCGGAAAATGTAATACAATGCAACATACGCTCTTGGTGACTGACACTGTTGCGCGTACTACTTTTAATACTGAAACCGCAGGGGTCTAGTTGGTGTAAAGCCAATTATATCAACTAGATAGATACCAGTAGATTCAATTTCAACAGCCCCCACCTTCAAAGTACCTGATAAATTGTAATTAGATACCCCACCATAGGATTGATACGAAACCGTTCCGCTTTCAGGTATTGCATAACCTTGTGCATCACGATTTTTTGCAAGGTACAATCCCTCCCCCGAGCTTACGATAAAATTTTGAAAAAGAGGAGCATCTTTAGAAACATAATCGGAAAGATAGAATTTACCACTCATATATCCGTGTTGAGTAGGGTGTTCTCCAGTAAATTGTTCAGTAGCGTATCGATAAACCGTTGCTATGATGGAACCAGAAAAGAACATATCAATAGGAAATGTATAACCATTTTTTACTACATAAACTACATTTCTGGTACTACCGTCTGAGGGTTGAACAAAATTTGTTTTATCTTCAATCACGCCATGCCAAACAACAGTGCCAACTTCTCTTCCTTCATTATCTACAACTTTAACAGAACCGGCTGGGCCGATGCCGCCTTGCGGTCCCTGTTGTCCCTGCGGACCTTGTTCACCGTCGCAAGCGGCAAAAGAAAACCCAATTACCGCAACAAGAGCGATAAGCCCCAAAAGGTTGATCTTATTTTTCATAAAAACCCTCCTTTAAAATATACTTTATAGTTGTATTACCCCATCTTATAGATTTTTTCAATAAAATTGTTCGGAAACTTCAGTTTCTGAACAATTTCCTTATAAGACGATCAAAAAGCTAAAATTCTTCCATAATATGCAAGGCGGCTCCTCTCTGCAGTAATCCGACCCCTTGCGAGGTCGGATTACTCTTAGAAGTTAATTTTAATAGTAAACACGAACAGTAATGCCACGCCAATAATCTCCTGTAGTACCCATAGACTTTGAAGTCCAGTTGATACCGCTTACTAACTTCCCTCGTAAGCGCCTTTTTTTCCTGCATTGTTAACCCCATTTCGCCCTCCGTACCCTCCTTCGGATAAGCATATTTGGGTTAGACTTTTTATTTTGAGGCATCACCCTCTTTCGGTTAGATTATTTTTGAGGCAATTCGGCTACTTGCCAAACTCCCCCAAAATCACTACACTATACAAGCGGTCAGTCTGAGCCGCCAAAAAATTCAAACTAATCAGGCTCTGCCACGGCAGAAAGCACAGGAGGACTTTATATGAGCGCAACAATTCGGCTCAAGAGATTTGGAACAAAGAAGCGTCCCTATTACCGCATTGTAGTTATGGACAAGCAAGCGCCAAGAGACGGAAAAACCATCGAAGAAATTGGCTACTATCACCCCATCGAAGCGGAAGACAAGCAGATTGTTTTTGATGAAACAAAGGCAAAAGCCTGGCTCTCAAAAGGCGCTATTGTTTCCGATACGGTTCGCAGACTTTTCAACAAAAAAAACGTTACCGTAAAATGAGACATTTTCAAAACTGAAGTTTTGAAAAAGTTGTAAAAAAACAAGTCTGATTAATTAAATAGTCAGTAGAGGTAATACAATGGAAAAAGATTTAATTGAATACCTGGCGAAATCCCTTGTGGACGATCCTTCACAGGTGCAGGTTAATGTTATAGAAGGCGAGAAATCGACTATTTTGGAATTGCGTGTCGCGGAAAATGAGCTTGGCAAAGTTATCGGTAAACATGGCAGAATTGCCAAGGCAATCAGGACGGTTCTTCAAGCGGCAGGAGCAAGAAGCGGCAAACATACAGTGCTGGAAATTCTTGACTAACGCCGTTTTGGTATGACTGAAAAGTTCGTTATTGGATTGGCAGGAGCTCCTTTTGGAGTCAAGGGGTTTGTAAAAATCCATCCCTGCTCCGGTGAGACCGGACATCTGCTAAAACTGCAATCGGTGGTTGTTTGCAAGGACGGCAAGGAGCGGCTTCTTAATATAGAAGAAATCGCTTCTGCGCCCCCTGCTGTCCTTATGCGTTTTGAAGGGATCGACAGCCCCGAAGCGGCAAAAACCCTTAATGGAGCGCAATTGCTTGCAGGGCGCGAACAAGCGGCTCCGTTAGGCGAGGGCGAGTTTTATATCGAAGATTTGAAAGGACTGCCTGTTATCGGGGAAAAAGAGGAAACGATTGGTCAAATTAAAGATATTTTTGAAGGCGGCGGCGGCGATTTAGCGGAAATTGAGCTTATCGGCGGGAAAAAGCGGCTGGTTCCCTTTAGAAAAGAGTTTTTTACCGAGATTAACCCCGAAAAAGGCATGGTTAAACTTCAAAATCTCTGGATTTTAGAATGAAATACACAGTTTTAACGCTATTTCCTGAAATCACAGACGCTTTTTTTGCGAATTCGATTATGGCGAAGGCAATAAAGCGCGGAATTATCGAGTATCAGGCGATAAATATCCGTGATTTCGCCAATGACAAGCACAAAACCTGCGATGACGCACCATACGGCGGCGGTCCGGGAATGCTTATGTTGCCTGAACCGCTCTCTTTGGCGATTAATTCAGCGTTGGCGGGAAAAACGGCAAACGCCGCAGGCAAGAAACCACGGGTTATCTACCTTTCCCCCTCAGGGCGGCAATTTAATCAAGAGTTGGCAAGGGAATTATCTGCCGAACACGAACTAATTTTAATCTGCGGACGTTATGAGGGTATCGATCAGCGGATAATCGATCGCTATGTAGATGATGAAATCTCCATTGGGGATTATGTTCTTTCTTCCGGCGAGGTAGCGGCGCTGGCTATAATTGACGCTACCTACCGGCTCGTGGACAGCGTAATTTGCGCCGAATCCCTTGACGAAGAAAGCTTTTCCGGCGGACTTTTAGAGTACCCCCAGTTTACACGACCGGAAGTTTTTGATACAATGAAAGTCCCTGAAATATTGCTGTCGGGGCATCATGAGCAGATACGTCTTTGGCGGCTTGAAAGAAGGATCGAAAAGACCCTGCGGCAAAGACCGGAGCTGATACAACGAGGCAGAGAAATGGGGCTTTTTAACAAAGAAATTAACGGCATTATAGACCGTATGGTTCGTAGCGGCGATAGCAGTTGCGACAAAATTGAAGGAGAGAAAGATGAACGAAATTCAGGCAATTGAAGCCGCCCAAATGAAGTCAGAAGTTGACAAATTTAAGGTCGGAGATACAGTTAAAGTACACTTTAAAATCGTAGAAGGCAAAACCGAGCGTGTTCAGATTTATGAAGGCTTGGTCATAGCTATGAAAAATTCCAAGGTTGGAAAAACCTTTACCGTACGGAAAATTTCCTATGGCGTAGGCGTGGAGAGAGTATTCCCGATTCATTCACCCAGAATCGTAAAAGTTGAAGTAGTTCGTCAGGGCAAGGTCCGGCGGGCGAAACTCTACTATATCCGCGAAAAAATCGGAAAAGGCGCTAAAATCAAGGAACTTATCATCAAAAAGAGCGCGAAAGGCGTTCATGTTCCGGCTACTGCGGCAGAAAGCGACGTTTAATTTGATCAGAAACTGAAGTTTCCGATCAACTTGATTTGGTTTCGATTTATCCACTATTAATTTATCCTCATTTTAAGCCGATATTCATAATGGGAAACTGTAATTCCGTTAAGGAAACAGCCCTATAAGGAGCAGAAATGAACGTAATATATACAACCGATCTTCGACCCGGTCAAGTTTTCTCCGCTCCTGTATTTACGGAAGGAGAATATTTGCTGGTAACTGCAAGGATTCCCCTGCGCCAAAAAGATATCGATCTTTTACATAGCTGTGGTCTTGAGTTTGTAAAGACAGAAGGGGCTGTAATGCCCGAAGAAGCTCTAAAAGAAGAATTAGATTCTATGATAGGGGAACTTTTGGCGGAAGACTCACCAATGGATTTAACGGAAATAGATTCCCCGGCAGAGGCTTCCCCATTGGCAGATTTGCCGATGGCAGACTTTTCAACAGAAGATTCACCGTCTGAGGATTTACCGTCAATAGATTTTAAAGAGCCGGAATCCTTGCCGGATGATTTTGCGACAGATGATTTACCTCCGACAGAAGGACTTCCGGGCGTGGGTGAAAGAAAGGCGAATATCAAGTTTTCCATCAGTGATGTTCAGCAAAATTCCGGTCCCTACCGGGCGTATAAGAGCCTTATAGAAAAACTGAATTCGATATATGTCAGATTAAAAGGCGGGGATGACATAGAAATGCGGGCGATTGATAATATCAGCGTCCAACTGCTTAGGGATTTACGGGATAACCCCGACAGTTTTGTAGGGTTTATTCTTGGCGGCGAAGTTTCCGGTAATGAGCTGGCAAAAAGCTCTGTAAATACGGCAATTCTCTCCGCGCTTATGGCTCAGGAACTCAAACTGCCCCATCACAAAATCCATAACATTGTTTCCGGGGCTTTGCTCCATGATATTGGTATGCTCAGGTTATCCAAGGGTATCACCGAGAAAAAAGGCGGACTTTCCGAAGCGGAACTTGAACAGATAAAAAGCCATCCTTCACACTCATCCAAAATCATTACCAAAGAATTGTTCGGTCCTCAAGAAGTAAACGTAATTTCTTTACAACACCATGAAAGGTGGGATGGTCAGGGCTATCCCAACAGTCTCTCAGGTCAGGCTATTGATATAGGCGCACGAGTTGTTTCCGTAGCGGACGCATTTGAAGCTATGGTAAGCAAGAAATCTTACCGGAATTCCATAGTCGGTTATCAGGCTATAAAAAACCTGCTCGCCGACAACGCCCGCCGCTTCGATCCGGCTGTAATCATCTCGTTTACTAAAATAATGGGTATTTATCCGATTGGTTCAATTGTCAAGCTAAACGACAGTTCGATTGCCAGAGTAATTAATGTAAATACTGACGCTCCATTGCGTCCTGTAATCCAGTTATTAACAGACAAAAATGGCAATGTTTTTACTTCAAAAGACGTTGTGATAATCGATCTTTTGGAAAAAAGAACCTTGTTTATAAAAGAAGCGATAGACCCAATTGAATATGCCAAAAGAGAAGATTAGCGTCAAAAAGACGCACCGCGCCGATCTTGGCAAAGAAGGGGAAGAGCAAGCCGCCGCCGCCCTAAAAACCGCAGGCATGGAGATTATCACAAAAAACTACCGTTCAAAGTCCGGTGAGGTGGATATTGTCGCTTTGGACAAGGAAACGGTCGTTTTTGTAGAGGTAAAAGCCTGGACAACCCTCGACCTTGAAGACCTCCAATACAGCGTTGACACCAGAAAACAGCGTAAAATCATCGAAACTGCTAAGTATTTCCTGTCTGAAAATCGAAAATATAGTAATATGGCGATTCGATTTGACGTCATTTTCGTCAAAAATAATTCAATTACCCATCTTGCATCAGCGTTCATGGAGCGTGTATGATGATAGAACAGGCTTTACATTCCAAAAGGCTGGAATTGATACGGCAACATATAAACGATGAAAACTACCTGCATGCCGCTATCCAAAGACTGGCTCTTGTACTCAGTAATGAGTTAATGGAGATAAGCACGAAAGGTGGGCGTAATGAGCAGCGGAAAAGGCGGAAATAACCGTAAGAATCGCCAGCGTTTTTCCGGACGCAGGGAAGATACTCAAAAACAAGCGAAGAGGCACGGGGAAAATATCTTCTCAGAGGGAAAATTCGAGAAAAGCCGTGTAAGCCTTCAAGAAAGACCGCAATGGACGGCTCCTGTATTACCGGCAAACCCCATCACCACTCCTGACTGCCCTTGGTGCGGAAAACAGATTACCGACATCACTACCGCAATCTGCGATAAAGATACGGGTCGCCCCGTACACTTTGACTGTGTACTCGCACGGATTACCGAGATGGAAAAGCTGGAAACCAATGACAGCGTCTGCTACATTGGCGGCGGACGTTTCGGGGTAATCCATTATAATAATCCGCCGGACACAAGAAATTTTACAATTAAGAAAATTTACGAATGGGAACCAAAGGACAAAGAAAATGACAACGAGTGGCGTCGTCCGATAAGCGAGTATTTTTCAATTACTTAGAAGGAGAAAGGGGGGTGTATGGAAGACAATGATAGTTTTATAAACTCTCCAAGGATAAAAGAAAACTCTGACCTTCTTCATGAAATAGGCGTATTGGCTCACATTGAGGCTCTGGAACGGTATATATACAATTATAAAAAACTCCTTATAAGAGGGTTTAATATTTTTAACCATACCACCATTGACGAAATAATGGACGCTACCGTACGTCAAATTTCTGAACAGTTTCTGCCTTCTTTTATTGCTTTTATCTGGAAACCGATTCAGACCAGAGAAAACATAGCAATGAAAGCGTATAAAGATTTTGAACCTATCGAGATTGATCTTAATATAGATTGCATTACTCCCTTTGAGGCTTTTTTCAAACAATATCCTAAACCAATTCAATTTGAGCTTCTTGCTTATCAAATTGATAACGATGAAGCTGTAAAACCGTATCTAGACATAAATACTGAAATTGCTGTTCCCATACTTGGACCTTTTGGTTTGTACGGCATTATTCTTGTGGGGAAAAAAACACTGGAAGAGGGCTACAGCTATGATGAACTGTTTTTTCTCCAACAACTGTTGGCGTTTGTATCACAGGCAATCAAAAATTATCTGCACTATGATCATTCATTGCATGATGTAAAAACCGGTTTATACAATCATGGTTTTTTTATGACTCGCCTTAACGAAGAAGTTACCAGAACAAAACGCGGTGATTATCATTCTTCTATAATCGTACTGGATGTGGACAAATTTAAAAACTTTAACGACTCTTATGGTCATCTTGCCGGAGACAGAGTTCTGGAACACATTGCCCAAATGATAAGAAGCTGTGTCCGTGCGGACGATATTCCATCACGCTTCGGTGGTGAGGAATTTACTGTTCTTTTACCCAATACAAATAACAACACAGTTTGGAATGTAGCTGAGCGTCTGCGAAACAGCGTAGCCAAAATGCATGTTCCCTGGGATGTTCCTCTGTCGCAAGTTACAATCAGTTTGGGAATTTATACTTTTGACGGTAAATCAGACATTGATGTTCCCGATATAATTCGCCGTGCGGATGAAGCCCTATATGTATCCAAAAAAAGCGGACGAAACCGCAGTACAGCATGGAGTCCGGAAATGAGCAATCCTCATTCTACTGAAGAATCTTCAACAGAAACAACAAATAACACTCTCCCGGAGGCGTCATGATTGGAATTATTGGTGCAATGGAAAAAGAATTAAGCCTGCTCTGCGAAACAATGGGAAATTTCAAAACCGAAAAAACCGGCAACTTTGAATTTTTTACGGGAAAGATTGAAGGCAAGGACGTTACTCTTTTACGTTGTGGCATTGGCAAAGTGAATGCCGCAATAGGTTGCGCTCTTCTTATCCGTCAATTCAAACCGGATTTTGTTATCAATACCGGATCGGCAGGCGGCATAAAAGCGGGACTGAAAGTTGGCGATGCAATCATATCCACCGGACTTATTTACCATGATGTTGATGTTACCGCGTTTAATTACGCACCCGGTCAGCTTCCGGGGCAACCGCAAATATTTCCGGTGGATGAAAAATTTGTAAAACTTGCCGAAGACGCTGTTGATGAACTTAAACGGGAGAACATTCTCCCCTCTTCTTTTAACCACTGCCGCGGCTTAATCGGCTCCGGTGATATTTTTGTACACGATCCTGAACACATAGCGACTATTCGTAAAATTTTTCCGAACATTGCCGCGGTAGAAATGGAAGGAGCCGCAATAGCGCATTGTTGCGCTCTTTTTTCTGTTCCTGTTTTGGTTATACGCGCACTTTCAGATGTCGCCGGAACTGAATCCCCTGTAAGTTTTGATGAATTTCTGCCAATAGCTTCCGAACATTCAGCGCATATTGTAATGAGAATTGTGAAGAAAAGTTAAAGTATAACTAAATGAAGCATTATGTCGCTATAGTTATATCAACAATCTTAGCTTTCTTTTTCTTGTTGATTTATCAACTATTTCCGGGCATTAGTAAATTCTCGATGTGGTTATATTATAACCAGGAAATAATTTATTGGATAAAAACATTGTATATAGCGTTTTATTTTGTATATTTAATGTATTTTATATTTAAAATAATTTATAAAATAGAAACACGTATAGTATTTTCAATAATAATATTTGCGTTTGTTTCAAATATTATTTGGCTAATTGAAGTATTAATACAAGGTTGGAGCGGTCTGTTATGGCTTAAATATACTCATATAGCATTTTACATCATTTACGGTTTATTTATTGTTTGGCTTGTATTCATTAAAAAAAGTTCCGGTTTAGAAGGCATTAAAAAGATTGCAGTTAAAATTTTATGTTATAGTCTTTTATATGTAACTTTTATGAAAATATTTATGGATACATTTTATGCGTTATTTAATCCATTTAAGAGTTTTATGATTTATATACTTGTATTTAAACTTAATCTTAGCATAATTTTTGAAAATTACTACGCTGTTTATATATTAATAATAATTATACAAATTGCAATTATCTTCATCTTTAATATTGTTGTAGCAAAAATAGAACGTCAAAAAATAGAAAAAGATATTATACTATTTATTTTATTGCCAATAATAGCTATACCTTTAACAACAGTATTTGTATCATATTTAATATCACAATTGCCAATAATGCCGTATCATGGTTTGTATTTAGAGCCAATACATTGGTTGAAGATGGGGAATATAATATTTGGGTTCATTATATATGAATGTTCATATATAGCGTATCTGAACAAAAAAGCGAAGGAGCAAAACGGTATAAAACTCAGCGAAACGCTAGGTGAATGAATAATTTCCGCTCATCGGTCATAGGGAAGTATTAAGCCGGATTTTTGAACAAAACAATTGTCAAAGTCTTTGATGCGAGTTATATTAAAATAAGGAGATATTTATGAAGAAAACAGTCATTTTAGGGCTTTTGTTTCTCCTAATTTTTTCCAATATATTTGCAGATGATAATTCAAACGAATTTGAGAATGTCTTTTTTACTTGGCAGTTTCCCGGTTATTTTAATAGAAATAATGAAAACCCAAATGGTTTTATAAATTTAAACCGGAATTTAATTCCCGAATTTTACCACTCATTAAGTTTTAATCCGGAGCGACCAATACCTCAGCTTCCTGAGTTTAATATGACACCAATAGGACCGGTTACTGCTTCTTTGGCAGGATTTATATTTTTTGTAGAAATGGAGCGATTTATAAAAGAGTATCAAGAATATATGATGTATTATCCGCCGGAATTTAATAATAATTTATATAACTCGTATCAGTATCCTCGACGGGAAGAATCACTGTCAGAAAGATTGGAGAGAGAACATCAACAAAGATTGCCAACGCCGCCAGGGGGAGCCGCGAGACGTGGCGAGTAGAAATGGAAGACTGTATTTATGAAACTAAATTTATTCGTTTCTTAATCACTTCTTTAAGTGAAATAACAAACCCCTAGTTATGTGCTATTCTACCTAAAAGTTGGGAAAATATGTATAGACATTGCGGTTATTAACATTTATATATATTTTGTATATACTACTAAAGTTGTATTGACAAAATATATTTAAGTGTTATTATTAAATCATGGGAATAAAAATAAAATATTTTATTATTTTTAATCTAATTTTATTATCTCTTTTATATTATGGATGTAAACCAAGAAATGATATAATAAAAAACAATCAAATTTCAAGTTCTTTAATTGAAAATGATTTAAATAATATAGAAAAGGATAATAATGTTAATATTGAAGAGTCAATGACAATAGATATTAATAATTTTATTGCAGAAATTAAGTATTTAAATGGAACTTGGTTGCCAAAAAGAAATTTTGAAGGAAATTATATTTATGAAATAGAAGAAAGAGAATTTTCTTGGGGACTAGGACAGACAGCAATCTATGATTCATTTGATATTGACATTACAGGTGATTTCCCTTTTATTCATCCTCCTGCGATGCGTCCTTTTTCAATTATTAATATTATTCAAATTGAAGATAATACAATACTTCTTCATGTTAATGCTCCTGGTTCTGGATTACCAGATGACTGGTATGGAGAAATATTTTTTTATTTTGATTATATAGATACTATTAGAATAAAAGCAAAATGGTTTAGCGTTACATTTACAGAAGGCAATCAAATAATAAACCCATTTGATGGTACTGTATTATGGAATCGTCTTTCAGGTAATGATTTTTAAAAATAATAATTTGAACATGCCAACAAACGGCACGTAACGTAAAAGTTGTATACGACGTTTTTGGGGTTGCGATAAAGAAACTGCGAAGCAGTTTCAGTAGCCATAACCGCAAAAATATCGTTTCTATAAAACTACCATTTATACCCAAGAATATTTTTTCGGTCTCCATACTCGTCAATATTTGGTAGTTTATTGATAGCACAATTAATCGGTGGACCAAAAAATTTTACAGTTGTTTTTCCCACCCAATTAGAATCATAAGCCTTAGATACCACAAATGTTGTAAATAAGCAATTATTAACTATCTTATCATATTCAATATGTAACCATGAATGCCCCTTATCCAATAAAGAATTAAATATTTCTTCTGCCTTAATAATATCAAAATATTGCTTATTATTGACTTGTCCACCCGAATATTCTAAAGAAAATTGATAAACCATAAATTTCGGACAATTTTCTATATTCTTTAAATATAATATAAATGCTTCAAAACATTCCTTAAACCGTTTCATTATATACACAACCTCCAAATATATAATTTTATTCAGTTGTTTTACGGAACTTACGCCTAACAATCCTGTTATGCGCAATAGGAATGTTTTTACTAATTTCTAACTCTATAATGAACATACCTTAGTTCTCTGTCAATAGTATAATTTTCAATATATTCAAAATTGTAAAATCTGTAATCTTTTGGATCGTCATCTTGAGTTATATTTAAAATATACCATTTATCATCCCCCGCTGTTATTGGTTGAACAAATCTTCCCCACCAGAAAAAACCAAGACCTCTTTCGAGACGGTTTTTTATTTCATTTTCTTGTTCAATAGTTAACAATTTTTTTATATCCTCTAATTTTGTAAGTGAATTAGTAAAATCATAAATTAAATTATAATTTTCTATAACATCATCAACAGAATTTAATTGAACACCTATATTGTTGGCAATAAAATCAATTGGAAAACTTTCTCTATAATCACGTTGTGCAATGTCATTGCTATAAGCATGACTGATTGCAAATGCACTTTTTCCTACTATATCAATAAAAAATGGAGCTTTTAAATCTGATGACTTAATGTTTGATATAAACAACCTTTTTTCGTTTTCCATTTTTATATCAAGTGAAACCCAACTATAAAAAAGTATATCTGAACTATTATAATCATCATCGCCATACCCCCAACATTCTGTAACAGAAATAATATTAGGATATTTGTCTATAAGTTTCCTAATCGAAATTTCTGGTTTTACAGTAATACAATTGCAAAATATCATTGAAATTAGCAGTGTTAAGAAAATATAATATCTTTTCATAGTATATACATTATATATAAATTATACAATTTGTCAATACCAATCCTAATAATATAAAAAAACATTTGCGTTCCTATTGCCCATCACCTAACTAACAACAACCCGCAGACTATCCCCAAAAAATAATTTTTGAGAATAGCCCTAGTTTTGTTTTCTATCTTGCGTACTCTGTGATCCGCGTTTCCCTAATCATTGTTACTTTGATGCGACCGGGATAGCGAAGATCGCTTTCGATTTTTTTGGCGATTTCTTTTGCCAATTCGCGGGTTTGATCATCGTTGACGGCTTCGTTGTTGACAAGAATGCGAAGTTCGCGCCCTGCCTGAATAGCGAAGGATTTATCTACGCCGGTAAAGCCTGTGGCGATGTTTTCAAGGTTTTCAAGACGCTTCATGTAATTGTCCAGCGTCTCTTTGCGCGCACCGGGACGAGCCGCAGAAATAGCGTCGGCTATTTGCACAATAACGGCTTCAACACAAGTCGGCTCAATGTCATTATGATGACTGCCAATAGCGTTGATGATCCTTGGGTCTTCTCCCATTTTGCGCGCCATGTCCATGCCGATTTCAGCGTGGTTCAGGTCTGAATCAGACTCCGTTCCCTTTCCAATGTCGTGTAACAAAGCGGCGCGTTTAGCGACGTCGCGGTTACAGCCAATTTCGGCGGCAAGCATACCTGCGAGAACAGCAACTTCCCTTGAATGTTGAAGAACGTTCTGACCGTAGCTGGTACGGAAATAAAGCCGCCCAAGCATACGAACAGCATCCTGCTTGATATTGTGAATACCCATATCAAAGAGGACTTTTTCGCCTTCTTCAAAGATTTTCTGCGAAATATCCTTGCTTACTTTGATTACAATCTCTTCTATCCGCGCCGGATGAATTCGCCCGTCAAGAATGAGCTTTTCAAGGGCGATTTTCGCTATTTCGCGGCGCACCGGATCAAAACAGGAAATAACCACGACTTCGGGCGTGTCGTCAATTATGATGTCCGCGCCCGTAAGAGTTTCTAAAGTACGGATGTTCCGTCCTTCCCTGCCGATTATCCGCCCCTTCATTTCATCGTTTGGCAGGGTAACAGTGGTTACCGTTACGTCCCCCGTCACTTCCGTTGCCAGCCGTTGAATTGTGGTTACAAGGATATCCCGCGCCTTTTTTTCTGCCGCGAGATTGGCTTCCTGCTCGATTTTGTTGATCAGCGATTGCGCGTCGTGTTTTGCCTCATTTTCAAGGTCTTGGATTATCAAAGCCTTAGCTTCTTCGGAACTTAACCCCGAAATTCGCTCAAGCTCCGCCCGGTAGCGCTGTTCCTCTTTGGAAAGCGCGTCTTCCCGCACCTGAAAGGCATTTTCTTTCTCAGCGAATAACTGCTCGGTTCGCTCAATTTGAGCAGTTTTTTTATCTATCGCCTCTTCTTTAACAACAATGCGGCGTTCAAACCGCTGTAACTCAGCCCTACGTTCCCGAGTTTCCCTCTCCTGCTGGTTCCTTTCACGGATTACCTGTTCTTTTGCCTCAAGAAGAATCTCTTTCTTCTTGGCTTCCGCTTCTTTTATTGCATCGTGCCGTATTCGCTCCGCGAATTGTTCCGACGCTGTAAGTTGAAATCTGGCATATAACCATCTTATTATCCAGCCTAAGGTTAACCCGGCAAGAGGGAGTAGTATCCAAAGGATTACCCTCATTACTTCACCCCTTACCGAAGAAAATTCAAATTCATTGTAAGAATAGAATAATTTATCGGAATTGTCAAGAAAAAAAGGCAAAAAAGGCGAATTTACATCTTAAATTCGCTTCCCAGATAGACCTTCCGCACCATTTCGTTATTCAAAATGACATCTTTGTCGCCCTTAGCGAAGATATTGCCGTCCGCGATGATAAAAGCCTCGTTGGTTATCTCCAAAGTGTCGCGGACATTGTGGTCGGTGATGAGGACGCCAATGCCCTTATCGGCAAGTTGGCGGACAATTTGCTTGATTTCAAAGACAGCAATGGGGTCAATCCCGGCAAAAGGCTCGTCCAAGAGCAAAAATTTGGGCTCTGTGGCGAGCGCTCTGGCAATTTCCGTCCGGCGGCGCTCGCCGCCGGAGAGAGTGTAGCCAAATTGGGTTCGAATTCGCCCAATATTGAACTCACTTAGCAAACTTTCCAGTTTTTCCTTCTTTTGCTCAAGAGTGATGTCGGTTCGGCTTTCTAAAATAGCCCAAATATTGTTTTCTACTGAAAGTTTGCGGAAAATTGACGCTTCCTGCGGAAGGTAGGCAATCCCCATTCTGGCACGGCGGTACATGGGCAGAGAGGTAATATCGACATCGTCCATAGTAACAATCCCATAGGTAGGTTGATAAAAGCCGACAATCATGTAGAAAATCGTGGTTTTGCCCGCTCCGTTGGGACCCAAAAGCCCGGCTACTTCGCCGTTTTTCATGGTAAAACTTACGCCCTTTACGACCGACTTTTTCCCGAAATTCTTGTACAAGTTGGTCACACCAAGCAAGTACTCTTTTTGTTGGGACGGAAGACTTTCTGCCTGTGATTCAACCGGGACTTCTGCATTTTCCGCTGAATCTTGTGTAAAAGACGAGGAAATGTCTTCTGACCGGTTTTCCGGCTGATTTTCGGTTTCTGTCGTGTTTTCTGGGGTTGTCAGTTCTTCTTCTTCCATAATATCTAATTAATTATTGTACCGGAAACAGCGCCTTCCATCATAACATCATCGGTGTCTAAATCCACGCGAATTCTGTCCGCCCGGAACTCATCCTCGTTTTTGTACACTATCGGAAACCCCGTTAAATCGAGTGTTTTTTCCCTTCTGCGATAAATCGCGTATTCGGAACGGCAAACCATATCATCCTTAAACAAACGCACTGAAATCTGGAAAACGGTTATTTCGTTTCTATCATCATATTCGATAAAACGCCCTCTTGCTACAATCTCGTTCTCCCTGTCCTCAAGAGTTGAATTGCCTTCCAGCCTTGCGATCTTCTGCCTTCGGTCATAACGAAGCCTGTCCGTAAAGAACATGATGTCTTTTACTTCCTCGTGCCCCCAAACATTGCCTATGCACTCGATAAATTGGTTGCTATCTCCCTGTATCTCTATTCTGTCGGCGCGCAACAGCAAATTGTCCGATCTTACTTCGGCATTCCCGATTAATATAGTTGTTTCCCTGCCCAGCGCCCTTGAGCCGGACATTCTGTCCGCCCTAAAAGTAAAAACATCCGCAGACACAAATGTGCAGAATATGCAAAAAAGAATAATTGACAGGGAATATTCTTTTCTCATTATTCACCCTCTGCCAACTGAAAATCTTCGTCATCATCATCATTAATATATGAGCCGGTTACGATACCTGAAAATTCCCATGTACGATTTCGTGCGTCTGCAAGAAGTCCGATGCCGGTAAAGCTGGTTCCGTTTTCGCGGTAAATATTGACTTCGTTATATTCGTTGGTATAAAGGAGACGGGGTTCATCCTTCCAATCAAGTTGATTGGTTTTCATAATAATATCTTCGGAGCCAATTTCGATTTTAACGCCGTCAGTCATGGAAATATCTCCCGACTCAATATCAACCGATGCGTTTCCTCCTTCTCCGGCGACATTCACTTCTCTGCCCCTTTCCCCGTATTGTTCAAATGTGAAATTTTGCAGTTTCATCAAGCCTTGTTTTTCGTACCGTTCAGCCCGTTCCGCCGTAAACCGCGCCAACGGGTCAGATGACCTTACCCGTACATATTCAACATTTTCCATTATCAAGTCCGGCAAGAGCCTCTCTGAGTTTCCGGTCTCACCGTAGTCAAAAGTGCAAGAGCTCGCTATGAGAATAATAATTACACAATAGAGATATTTAACGGAACCTTTCATTTACCCTTCTTAACAGCGGAGCCCCAAAAAAAGGGGATAACCGCCTTTTTGGACAGGATTTGCCTGCCCATACGTTAATTATCGCGGTTTTTGGGGGGAATTTCAAGCGCCCAAGTATGCATAGCGCCTAGATTATTAAATACGCTGAACAAATACAGAGAAAAAGATACATTGACAAAATATCTAAAATGAAAGAAAATTTTTCAAGGACTTTTACCTGAAAAACCGCACAACTTGTAATAGGGATTTATTACTTCCCTGAAGCGGGCGTTATTACCAGTATGACTGGTAAAATACAGAATATTGTCGCTATTGATGATAACAAAACCAAATCCCATGTTCCGCTTTTAACATGGGCGCATAGAGAGCCATCTGTGGTTTTGCTTGATCCGGATGAAGGGCTTGTCGCGTATCAATATCGTTTGGGGGAGCGCCTTGGGGATAGAGATACAGGGGTGGGTCTTTTTATCTATCACTCTTTTTATTGCTAGGAGTAAATTATGAAAAATAAAAAAGCGCATATTTTGTCGTTTGTACTAATAATAGTAATGATTTTTCTTGCGATTTCGACTTCAAGAGGACCGGATTATAAAATGATAGATAACAAAATGACATATTCATTTGACAGCGAATATTTGATCATCAAAATTGAAACAAATCTTGATCCAAGGAATTACGTTATTGAACACAATTGCGTTCAAGTGAATTTTGTAGGAACGAGAAAATATCAAGTGCTTTTCAATTATGGAAATGCATACGGTGAGAATTTAGGTAGGTATGTCATCGTTGATTATCCTAATGAATCTGAACAAATAAATTGCAGTGATTATGTTTTTGAGACATTAGTAGAGGATAGATATTTTGTAATTAAAATAAATAAGAAATTATTGATATATGATGATGTAGAAATATTGTATATCGATTTAATTTATATTAATAGTCAAGAATCCCGTTGGAAGGAACAGTATCGGGGAAGATAAAAGCCAATTGTGGACGCATTGCGGTGGTGGGGAAATGTGGTTCTTATGGATGTAGTCGCCATGAGGGTTCAAAACCGTGCATGCGTTCTTATGCAAAACGACCGCCCGGTTTTAGCTGGTCAGGATATTTTTGATCGCTATATAGCAGAGCGGGCGGCAAATTGGACGGCAGGAATTCCTCAAAACGCCACAGCGGTTCCACAAGGACTGGAACCTGAAATGGTCGCTAAATGGTTTCTTTATTACGGCTCTATCAACAGGAACCAAACTGTTTGGAACCAACTCTGCTCGGTTCAGGAAGACGCAATTTCCGCTACCGGAACATTGCTGGCTAAAGGTCAGTCGTGGTGGCGAATGATTTCTATGGCAGACCGGGAATACTTTTTTGTCCGCCCTGAACCAAGCCGTGATACAGCTACATCAAAGGTCTTTATGTACCATTTTCGTCAGAACGGACAACCTGTAGGAGTTGCCAGACCAATGACCGTAATAAGAGAGACTACCGGTCAATGGAGAGTATCTTCATTCTAGAAAAGGAAAGATAACGCAACGTCATTTTGCATCTAGGGAAGAATAACTTTCACATCATACTAACAACGAGCCTCCAAGAAACTGAGTACGGGGTATAACCCTCGCCACGAATGAGCCTCCGCAGAGCAGAGCGCAGACTGAAAGTCTGATGCGGTATCTTCAGCGTTGAGTTGGATCAAGCGGAGGCTCGTTCGAGAGGAAATTTATTATACCGTCTGGTTTAATACCAAACCTTCAAATATTTTGATTTGTTTCTACCGGAGCAGAGCTCGGACTGAAAGTCCGATGGGGTAAGTACAAGCCGCCTTTGGCGGCGTTGTACAATCATCTTCCTTACACTCGCCGACTGCAGGGAGGCATTAAACCAGACTTTCGAATAAAAGCCTTTACTTCATCATCAGCTTGTGTTAGAATGAAGTTAATGAAAGGCAATACCTTATGTTTGTTTTTACTTGTACTTCTTATTTTTTCTGCTTGTGGTTCTTCCGATAAAAACAGGCAAAATGATAATAATACGGGGAGGGACATAGTCATCACCAGAAACAAAATAGGCACTTATGACGGTTATGATTATGAACTCTGGAAGAATGAAGGCACATTCGGAAGGATGGTACTTGGAAACAGCGGGACTTTTAGTTGCAGATGGAACGGAACTGAAAACGCGCTGTTCCGTACAGGAAAAAAATTTGGTTCTACGCAAACACATTCTCAAATAGGAAATATATCGCTTAACTACAGCGCTTCATTTTTGCCATCAAATACAGGTGTCTCTTATTTATGCGTTTACGGATGGACGGTCAACCCTTTAATCGAATTCTACGTTGTTGACAGCTGGGGGCACTCCAATCGTCCGCCCGGCTCATGGGCAGGCGCAACACATAAAGGCGTTATTACGATTGATGAAGGAGTGTACGATATCTATGTATCAACAAGGACAAATATGCCTTCAATTCAAGGTACAAGAACTTTTCAACAATACTGGAGCGTTCGCCAGTCCAAGCGCACAAGCGGAACTATCTCTGTTTCTGAACATTTAAAGAAATGGGAAGAATTGGGAATGCCCCTTGGCAATATGTATGAAGTAGCGCTCTGCGTTGAAGGCTATAACAGCAATGGAAGCGCGGAAGTAACAGAAAATACTTTAATTATTAAAAATTAAAACGAAAAAAGCAATATTATGTATGTTCTGCGGAATGATCGTTGCTTTTACGGTAATAAACCAATGTTATTACAATTCCTGTTACAAGTACGACCATGTTCAATACAAAGGGAAGGTTTCTCGATATATCAGAAAGTATGCCGCCGATCCAGCCAAAGGGAGATGTTACGAGCATAATAATCATGTAGCGAATAGCCATTATTCTCGCGCGTTCGTCAGGGTTTACATGCAAGGCGATTAATGATTCACTCAGCATACTGAGCGTCGCAAGTCCAAAACCGTCAAAAACAAGCGAAAGGCAGAGGAGCAGATACATCAACATTCCGTCAATAGGAACCGTTATGAGCAAACACTGACCGATAAAATAAGCAGAAAAACCCAAAAGGAGGGGCATTTTTAAAATTCCTTTTGACAGTTTGGGGATGATAAAAAAGAGGAAAACAATTGCCAAAATTGATCTAAACACCAAAAATAGCGGCAGTGCGGCTTCGGGAATCATAAGTTTTTTGCTTACAATAATCTGCCAGAAGGCGCTGTTAATTGTAAACACTATCCATGCGAGAGCCGCTATTATAATAGAAAAAACAGTGCCGGGAGAACTTAAGATCATTTTTATAATTTTGCCGTAACCGCCTGTAAGATGAAAAATATCTTTTCCTGCTGTCTCCTGTTGCCGTCTTATGCCAATACTAGTTTCTTTTGAAGCAAGATACAGTATTATCACTTTTAATAACATTAAAACACAGCCATTAATAAAAAGTATGCGAATAGCGGGAACAAGCGTTAATTTTGAAATTAAGATAGCTGTAATTGGAGCGAAAACAGCGCAAAGCTGACCGCACGCTATTATTATGGAATATATTTTTGTTATCTGCTTTTTTTCAGCGTCTTCAACCAGAAGGCAATGCCATGAATTTGTTGTAACCCCGTTGGTTCCGTTTAAAATAGCCGCTGTAAAAAAGAACCAAAAACTTTCCGCACGCCACCAAATTATGCACGGTATACACCACGCAAGAATGTCAAAAATAGCGGTCGCTTTTCTTCTGCCCATCTTGTCGGTAATGGGACCGCTTAAAAAAGAGAATAACATCTGTGACAGCGTATTGATGGTAACTATAAAACCTACGTTTGTATCGCTTAATCCTATGGCAAGCATATAAACCGAGAGATAGGGAATACAGAGATTCATTGAGAGTCCCCAAAGCGGCTCTGTATAAACACACGCGCGAGGATTACCCTTGAGAGTTTTTAATGTAGAAAATAATGAATCAGACATAACAGTTTTTAATTTCTACCAGTCAGCGTACCCTGCAATAGTATCGCGGAAGAAGAACGCGCTATCCTTAAATGTGCGCTTCATCGTCTTAAAATCAACATGAATAATGCCAAAACGCTTTGTGTAGCCATACGCCCATTCAAAATTGTCCAGCAAAGACCAGACATAATAGCCTTTCAAAGGAACTCCCTTCTTTATAACATCAGCGCAGACCGCCAAATGCTGTTGCAAATATCTGACCCTCTCCATGTCGTGGACTCTACCGTCGTGCGTTACTGTGTCATTGCAGGCACAACCGTTTTCTGTAATATAAATTGGTATTTGTGCCTTGCCAAATGCGCCTTTTGAAACTTCTGCTATCCACAAGAGTTGTCTCTCCAAGCCGCCGGGAGTATATGCCCAGCCCATAGCGGTAGTTTCCTGCCAGAATGGTTTCATTGTATTTTTAAACGGAGAGTTCTCATCGGCGGCGGCAGGAGACTCAAAATAATAATTTACCCCGATAAAATCAATTGGTTGCGCGATTGTTTCCAAGTCGCCTGCTTCAATAGGAAAATCTATTTTTAATTCTTCTTTGAGCGATTTAGGATATCCCTTGCCAAGACAGGGGAACATAAAAACTTCCGTACTAAACGCTCTGGATAAATCAGCGGCTTTTTTGTCAGCCTCGCTTGATGTGGCAGGTCTTGGCGTATTGGGATTCCACGTTATGCCAATTTGCGCTTTAAGCCCTGTTTTACGATATTCTTTGACAGCGATTCCATGCGCCATATTCACATGATGCATTGCAGAAACCGCTTTCTTTTGATCACGCTGACCGGGTGCATGAAAGCCATAAAGATAACCGAGGTGCGAAACGCAGTAAGGTTCGTTGATAGTAATCCACATATCAACCAGATCGCCCAATTCTTTATAACAAACTTTAACGTACTCTTCAAATGCGGTTAAAATTGAACGGTTAGCCCAGCCGCCTTCATCTTCCAGAGGCTGAGGCAAATCCCAATGGTAAAGGGTAACGCATGTATGTATATTATTTTTGTGTAATTCTTCGCAGAGGTTACGGTAAAAGGCTATTCCTTCGGGATTTATTTTTCCCCTTCCTTCAGGAATAATTCTAGGCCAGGCAATTGAAAAACGGTAGCTCTTAAAACCCAATTCCGCCATCATCGCTATATCTTCTTTGTAACGGTGGTATTGATCGCAGGCGACATCTCCGTTTTCCCCGGCATATACCGCACCCGGTTTACGCGCGAAAGTGTCCCAAATACATTCGCCCCTGCCGCCTTCGTGCGTCGCCCCTTCAACCTGATAACTGGCAGTTGATGTACCCCACAAAAAATCCTTGGGAAAATCCAGCCTTTCCATAATGCCCCCTGTGATACCCTATAATTGTGTAAATTGGGTAAAAGTTCAAGTATTGTTTACTGACTACAAATGGCATAGTAGGGAATGAAACTTATCTGTTTTTCCTTTTCTTGTAGAATTCAATGCCTTTTTGATATATCAATGGTATATGCCAGAATTTGGATTTTTTGCTTGACACGCTAAAATATTGTATGATATAAAGAATTCCATGTACTCGTGCGCATATTGTTGTCCCAGACTTGTTCCAAAAAGAGCAGGACATAGAATACCTACATGAGTAATCTACAATAAGTTTTGCATAAAATATTAAATTTATGGGAAACAGCGGCAGACATACCGCTGAAAATGGAACATCCATAAAAATAAAATTTCATGTGAACAAGACTTAAAAAATTTTAAGGGGAGACAAATGAAAAAGAAGATTTTAGCAGTGCTGGTTATTTTGGCAGTTGCCGCCGGAGGGGCTTTTGCTCAGACGGATTTTGATCAGGACGGTTTTGAAACGATGCCAAAAAACACAATTGTCCTTGATATCGGACCAACACTTTTTGGTGTATCATGGGCATATTTGGGAACTGTCGCTACCGCAAGTGAGGGTGCGGATACGGATGATATTAGCTATTCCGGCTTCGGCATATCGGCGCAATATGAGAGGCAACTTCTTGAACGGTTGAGTGTGGCAGGAAAAATAGGCTATCTGGGAGTCGGCATTGGAGTGTCGGCTGGAGAAGAAGATACTAGCATTAACATTGACACGAATATTGCTTCTTTTACTGTTGAAGCTCATGTTCGTTATTATCCGTTTGGGGGAACTTTCTTCTTAGATGGTATGCTAGGTTATGCAAATATGACCCTAACCTCTTCAGGTACTATCTCTGGCAAAAACGAGAATGATGAAACAGAACGCTTTTCTGCTTCGTATACTATATCAAGAAACTACTTTAATTACGGAGCAAAACTTGGATGGCGGATAAATTTCGGCAGACAGGGCGGGTTTACTTTTGAACCTTCGTTAGGGTGGTATGGTAATGTCGGGCTTGGTGATACTTTTGGGAAAAGTTTAAAGAAATCTCTTATCAAAGCGGCTGGTGAGGATATAGATTTTGGGGATACTTTTGAAGACTTTGACACAATGTTAGAAATCCTTGAGAACTTTATATTTATTGGCGGTCCGCGTCTTACCCTTGCTTTTGGCTGGAGGTTCTAAATAAAACGGCTATAACATTTGTTCTGTGTTATAGCCGTTTTGTATTTACGAAAAAAACTGTTCTTCGCATAAATTTTGAGAGAAATGCCGTGTTTTAATGCAGAACCTCACGGTAAGCCGCAGGGTATGCTCCCCCGCTTTCTAATGAGCCTCCGCGGAGCAGAGCGCAGACTGAAAGTCTGACGCGGTATCTTAAACTTTAAGTTATATCAAGCGGAGGCTCGTTCGAGAGGAAATTTATTATACCGTCTGGTTTAATACCAAACCTTCAAATATTTTGGTTTGTTTCAGCCGGAGCAGAGCGCGGACTGAAAGTCCGACGGGGTATTAAACCAGACTTTCGAATAAGAAAGAAACATTTCGCCTTGACACGAAGAGCGGGAATAACTAAACTATAATCTTATAAAAGAATATCTTAGAGGTTGGCAGTGTTACTACGGTAACATTTGATGAGCCTCGCCGTTTGCACTACAGAAATTGAGGATAGGAATGAGCGAGAAAACGCAAAAAAAAATCGGCGGAAGATTGTGGCTTGCCGGCTTCCTTTTAATTCTGTTCTGTCTGTTCGGTGCGGCTTGCGGCATTATTCTGTCACTGAATCTTGATTCCAAAAATGAAGAACCTCTGGGGACTGTTGTTAGAAGCGACAACATAGTCCGGCGGCG
>JAIRUQ010000066.1 GCA_031254315.1 Treponema sp. | reverse complement strand
AACATATCACTGATACCGGAAAGGCTTCCGTCGTATACCAATAGTCCTTCGTTTATAACGATGGTGCGCTTGCACAGACTTTCAATATCGTTCATGTAATGACTGGTCAGCAGAATTGTTGCGTTTGTTTTCCGGTTGTAGTCCCTGATGAATTCCCTGATGTTTTTTTGGGAAATGGTATCAAGCCCAATGGTTGGCTCATCAAGCATGATAAGTTCCGGTTTGTGGATAAGAGAGGCGATCAATTCCATTTTCATACGTTCACCCAGCGACAGTCTGCGAACCTGTACCTTGAGCTGGTCTTTTACGCCTAATAAACCGGTCAATTCATCAATGGTCTGCCGGTAATCAGTATCATTTATTTCGTATATATATTTATTCAGGTTAAATGATTCAATGGCAGGTAAATCCCAGTTTAATTGGGTTTTTTGTCCCATCACGATTGCGAACCTCTTTTTGAATTGCGTCTTTCTCTCCCAGGGGACAAATCCGTTGACGATAGCGGTTCCGCTAGTCGGAAACAGAATTCCAGCCAGTAATTTTAACGTGGTAGTCTTACCTGCCCCATTCGGACCGATAAAGCCCACAATCTCACCCGGCTCAACATTAAAAGAAATACCGTTTACAGCATTTTTTGTTAGTTTTTCCCGCTTAAAAATGTTTCTCAGCGAATTCTTGAGCCCCTGCTCTTTTTTGTAGTAGTCATAGCTTTTCCGCAAATTTTCAACCTGAATTATTGGCATGATAAATTTTTCCTCACTAGTGAAAAAATAAAACAATGAAAAAATAAAGAATGAACTTTTTTAATCATTTCTGAAAATATTCGGTTTTGTGCGTATTTTTATGATTATGGTGTATTAATAATGATCAAAAAAGTTCATTTTTGGTAGCCAAGTTATGTTATCTTTAATTGTACGGAGAAAATGGATGTATAAACCGTTTGATTTATTTGACAACGTTCTGAATGAGATTGAAAAAGGACTCAAAGAGGATATTGACACAGCTGTCCTTGCAAAAAATTTTTCTCTGTCATCGGTTCACTTGCGACGGCTTTTTAAGTTTGCCTTCGGGCGAACAATCGGGTCATACATACGTTCCCGAAAACTGGCGGCAAGTATCGAGGATTTACTGAATACCGATTTGAATATTCTGGATATTGCTCTGGAATACGGACTTGAGCATGAACAATCATATATCAGGGCCTTCAAATGCGAATTTGGGCTTACACCGGGCGAATTACGCAAGACCGGGCGGATTTTAAAGATAACGCCACCCCTTCGTCTATTCGACTCTAACAGATTGGGAGATTGTCTTATTTTTGGACCAGACATTGTGATGATCCCCGAATTCCATGTTATAGGTAAACAGTCTCAAGTAACTTTTCGCGATGCATTAACTTTAGTTTCACAAATAATAGACCAATTTATTGATAATGATGTAATGTATATTCCAAATGTAGTAAACCCCAATGTGGGTATTAACATTTGCAGGAAAGCTGATAACGACGTAGATTATTCATTATTTATGCCGTCACTTCAGGTTAAATCGTTGGATACCATCCCCAAAGGATTTGACCATTATACCTTCCCTTCTTCATTGTGCGCTCGATTTCATTTTATCGGGGCAAATGATTCCGATCTTAATATGGCTACCGCAGATGATATGTTTAAGGCTATTGATGATTTTATGGATGACGATAACCAACAATATTTTTTGGAACGGAAAAGATTAAATATTGGCATATTTGATTCATCATTCAATAATGGGAATAACAGACTATGGGAATGGTTTGCGCCGGTTATTAAGAAATCAGAAGTCGAAAT
Organism: Treponema sp.; assembly: GCA_031254315.1. Lineage (GTDB taxonomy): Bacteria > Spirochaetota > Spirochaetia > Treponematales > Breznakiellaceae > WQXQ01. Next base: position 32,038 of record JAIRUQ010000066.1, on the reverse strand, counting down.
ATCCAAAACTCCCCTAGGCATTTTCCAAACATACAAACAGGAAATACCGGCATTGCGTTTTATCGGCAGAAAATATACTGAACCGTATAACGATTCTTTTTATAAAAAAGCACTCAATAATTTTGACGACTTGCATTTGAACCGTCTGTTTGACATGATTGAAAAACTATCGGACAAAGACCCAAAAACAATATATAAGGGTAGCGATTCATACAGTATCCTAATGAAAAGTAACAGCAGTGAAAATAACGAATATTGGATTGGAATGTTTATGCCGAAGGGAACAGGTGTTCCCGCAGAGTACGAAATGATAGATTTTCCGAAATCAACATTGGCAGTTTGCAGTGTATATGGGAAAAGGGGTTCAATAATTAATTACGATGTTGATTGTAGAAAGAAACTTTCAGATGAAGGTATTGGCAAAAGATGGTTTTTCCAACGTTTCAACTGGCGCACTTTTTTTGAAGAGGATTATCACGGAAATAGAATATTGGAATATTGTTATTTTATATAGATATTAATATTTACGCCATAATTAGAAAACTTCAATAATGATCAAAAATGTTCATTAGATGATCAGAAAAGTTCATTATTAATTTTTATTTTTTTCTAAGATATTGAAAGACATCAAGAAGAAATAAAAAAGTAATCTTCTTCTGACAAGTTAATAACTGCTTCACAATGTCAGTAGTCTAAAAAAAGGAGAAATCATGTTGGAACTCATCAAATCATTTTTTTCAGGTCTTTCACGAAAAGAAGAGCCTGACAATTCTTCAGAAAAGGAAGCTGAAGAAACAAAAAAATGCAAACGCTGTCTCATGAGGATAGGCATATCTCATAATAGTTGTCCTCATTGCCGAAGCACAGATTTTATTTACTAAATTTTATTTTGGGAGGTAAAGCGCAAGTAACATTTAAAAAGAGTGTTTTTGAGGGCAGGGCGTAAAAAGCAAAGAAAATGTCTTGAAAGGACATCCATCTTTAGCCGATGTACCGTTGGTTCAATACGTCTTGTTCTCTTTTTTGATTTAACACGGAAGTGTATACAGATTATTTCTTGGTTATGAGAGATTTAATGTAAGAGTGTTTTATAGTGGGTTTGAGAGTTTTAATGAAATTAACTAATAGTATGTTAGGCGAAATACAATTTTGAATATTTTGGAAAATATTAAGGCAAAATATTGACAAAAATGAATAAAAAGTTATAATGTATTATTAGGAGATTATTATGGAACATTTGGGAACAAAAGAATTGTATACAAAAAGACTTATTTTAAGGCGTTTTATAATTGAGGATGCCGAAAATATGTTCAAAAATTGGGCTTATGATGACGAAGTTACAAAATATTTGACATGGACATCCCATAAAGATATAAGTGATTCAAAATATTTTATAGAACAATGGATACAAAAATATGAAAAGAATGATTTTTATGATTGGGCAATAGTATTAAAGGAACTAAATGAACCTATTGGAAGCATAGGTGTTGTAAAACAATTGGACGACATAAAAATGGTTCATATTGGATATTGTATTGGTAAAAAATGGTGGAATAAAGGATTTGTTTCAGAAGCATTAAATAGACTGATAAAATTTTTCTTTGAGGAAGTTGGTGTAAACAGGATAGAATCAAGGCATGATTCAAATAATCCAAATTCCGGGAAAGTAATGGTTAAATGTGGAATGAAATATGAAGGATATATGAGACAAGCCGATAAAAATAATCAAGGAATAGGTGACACTATATATTATGGAATAATAGCTGAAGACTATTTTAAATAAAATGTAATAAATAAAGTAAAGGGTGAACATTGCTCTTTACCTCCTACTAATATATAATACCGAATGGGCAATTTACTCATCGGCACAAGTGGCTATGACTACAAAGACTGGAAGGGCGGCTTTTACCCAGATAATCTGCCCCAATCTAAATTTTTAGAATACTATTCTACTCAATTTAATTCTCTTGAATTAAACGGCACTTATTACCGTATGCCTACTTCACAACAAATGTCTAATATGATTAAAAGGTCGGGGGGGAATATAAGGTTTTCTGTAAAGGCGTTTCAAGATTTAACTCATTCTTTGGATAAATCACGTTATCAGCAATTGATTTATGATTTTCGTAAAGCTCTTGAGCCGTTACTACAGGATAATCTTTTGTTGTGCGTATTGTTTCAATTTCCAGAGAGCTTTCATTATGATAAAACGGAAAGGATTTACCTTGATTGTCTATTGAAGGAAATTGAAGGTATACCCGCTGTTGTTGAGATGAGAAATTCAAAATGGCAAAATGATCAAGTTTATAATGCCCTTCGTGATCGTAGGGTTGGCTGGTGTATTTCTGATAATCCTAAACTTGATAACCTTATGAAACTGGATTATGTACATACAAGCGATATTGCGTATTTAAGGTTTCATGGGCGTAATGCGGCTTTGTGGTATAAAGGGGATAATGTTACAAGATATGATTATATGTATTCTGACAGCGAATTAGAGGAATTTGTAGAGCCTATAAATGAGCTATTAAAGCATACTTTGATTGTACAATTGTTTTTTAATAATCATGCGAAATCGCAAGCGACTATAAATGCGAAAAAAATTGAACTTTTGCTGAGGAATGAGGAATTGCCTCCGTGTGGAATATTAATAGAACAATTTTACAACACAACGTCTTCTGCAAAAAACATTTCTTCAAATTTTTGAATAACATTAAACGCGCTCTGCGCGTCTTTTTGCGCCTGCAGTTCCGTCTTAAATTGCGGAATTTCTACAAGAGCGGAAAGGTGTTTTAAAAGGCGCAAATGATCACCGGAATCTTCCACAGGAGAGATAATCATAAAAAGGAGGTATACGGGTTCTCCGTCCAGAGCATCGTACTGTACGCCTTTTTGGGAAATGCCAAGCACGCCGCGCAGTTTTTTTACGGCGGTAGTTTTTCCGTGGGGGACGGCAACTCCCCTGTGAATGCCTGTAGACATTTTTGCTTCACGGGTAACTATCGCGTCAAGAATTTCATTGTAGGATTTCGATTTATCAGCCTTGCAATAATAGGAGACCAATTCTTCAAAAGCATTGTCTTTATCTTCTGCTTCTATATTAACCTTGATGAATTCAGGTAATAATATATCCTGCAGAATCATAAAACTCCGATTTTAGCGGTACTGCTATTCCGCCGCGTCATCAAAATTGAGATTAAAACCATCAAGATTAAAGCCATCAAGGTTAAAAACATTATCCTCATTCGAGGTTGGATTTAATTCTTCTTCTACCCAGTTTCTTCCGGTTTCTTCGGTTGAAAGTATTCTTGCTTCTTCCTCAACGCCGGTTCCGCCGGGGGTGCGGCTGAGCAGGGCAAGCCCAAAGCTGATAACCAGAAACAACGCGCCAAGCACAGTTGTCGCGCGGGTAAGGACATTGCCTGAGCGGGAACCAAAAGCCGTATTTGAGCCTCCGGCAAAGATACCGCCAAGACCGCCCGAATCGTCAGTCTGGATCAAAACCAACAATACAAGCAGGATTGCGACAATAACGAAAAAAACCAGTAAAACTACCTCTAAAATTCCCATATTTCCAAGCTCCAAATTACATTATTTATCGTAGTTTACTAAAAATAGCAGATTTATGCAAGCGCTCATGCATGTATATCGTAACTATGTGGTTATTTTATCTTAATTTGGAAACCTCTAATAAATTCAATTTTTTGAGGTTTTCTTGATATATTTCTAAAAAAGCTGTATCATTATAATATGTTCATCAAAAAAATCGTAATTTCTTCATTTTTTGTTTTCTTTCTCACAATTACATGCGTTTTTGGTCAGGGCAGAGGCGCAATCTTTGATGAACAGTACGAAAACCTTCCGCGCAGGGCGGAACTTACAGCCCGTTCTTATGAGGGGCTCCCAAGCTCGTTCTCCCTGAGGCAATACGCCCCTCTTCCCGGAGATCAGGCGAATACCGGTACATGTGTAGCTTGGGCGGCGTCTTATGCCGCAAGGACAATTACCGAGTCTGTCGCGTTGAACAGGGTAAATCAGACGGAAACAACCCAAAACGCTTTTTCTCCCACATTTGTATACCGGACTGTCATGCCCAATGATCCGCGCGGCATGATGGGTACGCAGATTTACACTGCTCTGGATATGATGAGGGATGTAGGAACAGTAAGGATGTTGGACATTGAAAGGACGACAAGTTTTACAGCCATCGGTCTTTCGTATTTTAAGAATTTGAGATATTACCCTATCGGCGATTATGTTACTCTGTTTTCAAGGGAAGACAGATTGAAACCTGCTTTTATTACCAGAATAGTAAAGAAAAGTTTGACTGAGGGAAAACCTGTCATTATCGGGATGAATACCCCCGATTCATTTACAGACGCGACAGATGTATGGGAGCCAAGAGAAAACCCAAATCGTCATTATTACGGTCATGCGTTGTGCGTGGTCGGTTACGATGACAACAGATACGGCGGCGCTTTTGAAGTGCTAAACAGTTGGGGCAGAAAATGGGGTAACGGTGGCTACATCTGGATTCCGTATCAGGTATTTATAAACTTTGTTATTGAAGGTTATGAAATAATTGAAAATATAGCCAACTACAGCGACACAATCAGGTTTGAAGGTTTTGTACGCATGGAAGCCGCAGGGCAGAACACGGAATTTACAATTACTCCTGAAGGTTACAGAACCACAGAAACTCTCAACAGCGGAACCGAATACCGCTTTTTTGTGGGAGCGAGGGAAAGCGCGTATGTTTATACATTTTTAGTTTCACAGCTTTCGGGCGACAACAGAGTTTATTCTCCTGTCCTTTTGTTCCCACAGCCAAGAATCTCGCCGTTAATGAATTACGCCGAAAGCGTCATAACTTTACCAAGCGAAAATATGACATTCACTTTGAACGCGCAGGCAGGCACTGAATATCTGATAACGCTTTATTCAAAACAAGCTCTGGATATACAGGGGATTATGCGCCGTTTTGAAACCGCATCTGGCTCCATTAACAAGAGGCTTGTAGCGGCTATAGAGAACCTTGCGACCGAGCTTACATATACTGAAAATCAGGCGGGCTTTTCAATAACGCCGGATAACCCCCGCGTTGTAGCCGCTTTAGTTGTAGCTGTTGAGCATCAATGAGCAGTGAGCAAAGATAGCAGTTACGCGAGATACAACTTAAAGTTGTTACGAAGAAATTATTAAGAACTTATAAAATGAATGATCTAACAGCAAATTTAGATAAAATCCATACAACTACATTAGGAATAATACGGATAAAGAAAAATCTTGAATTGAAATCAAATGATATTGTAGAATGGTGCAAAAGTAAAATTAAAAACGCAAATGACATTATTAGAAATGGAAAAAATTGGTATGTAGATATAGGAAGTTCAATAATAACTATAAATGCACATAGTTATACAATTATTACAGCGCATAAAAAATAATGTTAAAAGCGCTGTAGAATTGAATCTATTTATATACGGTGCTATAATATATGAATTTGACAAAAATAATCCTCATTTAAATACACAATATTTATACCTTTCTCAGTATGGATTGCCCGGATATTTATTTCTTTCGGTAGGCTCAATACTTATTTTCCTTTTTTTAATGGCAACAATATATGGGAAATAGTAACTTTACCTATAACCAAACCGGAAAAACAAAATAATAGACAGTGGTACTTCGCCTAACAGAGATAAATATGTACGGAATTAAAAGAGCAAAAGCGGCAAGGCTACGAAAATCACAGCCGTATGCCGCACCCTCTTTGCTACTGCGTAACGCTCAACGTATAACCTTGTGACGGCTCTTCATCAAGACACCATACTTTTATATAGTATCTTCCGGCGGTAAGGTTTTGTGAAAGACGGGAACTTAAGCTGTCTCCGCCGTCATCGTCTTCGGCAATTAAATTAAGGTTAGAATCATATAACTCAATATATGTATCTAAGCGGTTACTATTAGCACCTCTTGCATTGATAATATAACGTCCCGCTCTGGTTACATTAAAGACAAACCAGTCAACATCATCTCCCGAATGGAAAGTAAGCTGATATGTGGTTCCGATTTCAATTGCTCCCGCGTTGGAAGGTTCGTCGTTAGGCTCAAATTCATCTCCTGAAAGCGAACCCGCGCTGGAGTAAGAAGCCTTAAAGCCAAAACTCCCTGAAACTCTTTCGCTGTAACCGCGAACCACTACAATATAGCGGTTTCCGGCGCGGACGGTGTACCTTATTAAAGCGTTGTTGCTTTGACCGCTGTCATCATCTTCGTCAAGTAAATCATCCCTATCGTTTGCGTTGTATAATTCCATGTAAGTATCTATTCTGCCGGTAGTCTCTATCGTAATACGTCCGTCTCTGTCAGGAACAAGGAGAAAATAATCTTCATCGCCAGCGTCAATCCTGCGATTTACCGTTGTGATACTGTCTCCGCTTCCTATTTCGTAGGAAATAGGATTTGCCCAACTGCTTGCCCCTTCACGGACAACAATATAAGCGCGAAAAGCATACGGTCCGCTGGTAGAGTTGCTATATCCACGTACTACAGCAAGGTACTGTGTCCCCGCGGTTACGCTATGATTAATACGGGCATTTGTTCCTTGCCCTCCATCATCATTTTCGCCTAATGCATCACCGCTTTCGAGTTCATATAAGTACATATAAGTGTCAATACTGCCTGTTGTTTCAACTGTAAGCCGCCCGTCCCTATCAGGGACAAGGAGAAAAAAATCTTCGTCACCTTCCGTAATAGCGCGGTTCATTGCGACAGCGTTCTGTTGGCTTGTACCGATTGTATAAGTTACAGGACTCTCCCAACTGTCCGGTTCATACGGGTCAGAACCGGAGCCTGAACCGCCGCCCTGACCGCCGCCGCCTGAGGCAATTATCAAATTAATATGCTCATTGCGCTGGAAATCTGAGAAGAAACTTGTTTCGATAGATCGATCCGATGTACGAACTAAACGCGAATACACCCTGACAATGTCCGCTACTACAAGAATTTCCCCGGTAATTGTCCAATCCGCATCAGAGCTACCGGGGGAAAGGACTGTGTAATTTCTTCCCTGTATAGTTGAGATTTCTAAAATCAATTGATTAACCCAGTATGAAGTAAAAGTAGACGAACCACCCTGAAGCACAAACTGACCTACAATAAATTTCTCGGCTCTCTTTTCTACGAGCTTGGCGTGTATTCCCCTTGCAAGGGTTCTAACAGATTCGTCCATCTGAGGAACAGGACTTTCCGCATTTTGTGAAAAAACAAGGCTGGCGGCAAGAAAATAAATCGAAATAAAGACAAAAATCTTCTTCATAAATCCTCCAAAAAAAGTAAGAAATAAATAATACCATAATAAACAACAAATAGCAAGTTAGTTACGCTTTTGTGTAAATTTTGCTTTCCGGGGGCACTGATTGGGTTATCCACACGCTACCGCCGATAATACTGCCCCTGCCAATAGTGGTCTCTCCGCCAAGAATTGTCGCGTTAGCATAAATCGTAACATTGTCCTCGATTGTAGGGTGGCGTTTACTGCCGCCTTCCTCTTTTTTGACGGAAAGCGCTCCAAGCGTAACGCCCTGATAAATTTTTACATTTTTCCCTATTATGGTTGTCTCTCCGATGACAACGCCCGTCCCGTGGTCAATGAAAAAAGACTCGCCTATTTGCGCTCCGGGATGGATGTCAATGCCGGTGCGCCCGTGAACAAGTTCGCTCATCATTCGCGGAATTAGGGGAACCTGCCGCGTCCAAAAAAAGTGCGCTACCCTGTGAACAGAAATCGTTTGGAATCCCGGATAGGAGAGTATCACTTCATCAGAACTCATCGCCGCGGGGTCTCCCAGGACAGCGGCTTCCAAATCTTTGCTTAAAGCGCTTCTTATCTTTGGCAGTTCTTCAAAAAAATCGTCAACAACAAAAGCGGCGACAACTCTGCAACCGTCATGTCCGCAGTTCAAAGAACCTCGGCGAGCGGAAAAAGCAAGGCTCTTCTCTACTTCGCGGCGCAATTCCTGCGCGAGGTTGTTCACCTTCTCGCAGGTAATTTTACGCAAATCTTCTTTATCTGTGCAGATGTTTTCCAAGAAGCCGGGAAAGAGTAATTCTTCCAAGCCCCGTACAATGGAATCTATACTTTCTCTTCCAGGAAGGTTGCCAACGCCTGAATGATTTACCATTCCATAAGCATCGTAATTTTCTAAAAGAGATTCTATCGATTTATCAAGCCTTTTCATCGGAGCCGCCTGCTTTATCAACTAACGTTGAAAGATCGTTGCCGCCCTTAAAGCGAAGTACGTTTACCATGAAAATGTTTAACTTGTTGACGATATTAGGCGGCAGAAGATTGCCGTCTACTTCAACAGAAAGGATCGGGTAGTTGCGTTCACGCGCCCAAGGAGTGAACAGCCCTTCGATTACACGCCCAATGAGACAGGCAAACGGACTGATGTTCACGATACCCGAATAACCTTCGTCCATAGCCGCCGCCGCCGAACCTGAGGAAACGGCAATTTCAGAGTTGAGTTCAAGGTTGACAAAGTGCTCTACCGTGTACTTCATTATATGGTGCATATCGTGAGGCGTTTCGGGAATAAGTCCTGTCGGCTCAAGGATAGCGAGCGTCTTTTTTTCGATATGGTGCTTCCACCACTCTTCAATCTGAAGTTTTTTAAGGTCTTTCCACGGTTTTGAAAAAAGCCTTTTCCCCGGTTTGTTAAGTTTAATCAGTTTCTTTAGCGCGTACTCACGCACAAAATCAAGGTAGTGAATCCATTCGCTGATTCCCGCCACTTTTACGACAATGCCTCGCTCGCTCATAAGCTCGATTAATTCACCGACAGCAAAATCATCTCTGCGTACATAAATTTCGCCTACAATAAGAACGCGCGGACAGTCTACAACTTTTTGTTTTAACGGTATTTTTTTTACTTCTGACGCGACATTTTTTAGCTCTTTCCATAAATTTTTTGGAGAATGTTCAACAGCGTTCATAACTCTGCGCCATGAATGTTCAAAATCTGTTTTTGCCTTTTGCGGATCAACGGCTGTCGCCAAAAGCGAACATTGAATGTCTTTTAAATAGTCAGATAACACTATGCCAATCCACATCTGTTTCGCGAAACTCGGACCAAGTTCTGTGTAGGAATTGTCGGCGGATAGTATAAAAACTACTACATTTTCCAAACGCAGGTCGCGGAACAGATTTTCATAGTAGACATAATATTGTCCTGTGCGGCACGGTCCTGTAGTAATCGGGACAAAGAGCAGGTACAACTCATCCTTGCGGTATTGGTCGCCCATGAAAAACTCCAGAGCGCTTCCAAGAACGAGGTGGCTAGGTACACATTCTTTTCCCGAAGCGTGGGCGCGCGCGACTTGAATTGTTCTGCTTGTAGCGACAGGCAGGGCGTGCGCGTTAATGTTCAGAGCGCGAATAGCCGCGCCCATGTACTCGGTAGAGATATTTCCCATGTTGGAAAGAAGCACTTTTACCCTCTTGTTACCGGCAACGGGTATTTTCTCTCCTGTTCTTATATTGTCTATGCGCAAATCAAAATCGCCGTTTTCCATTTTTTCGCTGACAAAGCGCAGTCCGTTATCAAATCGATCCGTCTCAAGTTCGCTCTTCTTCGCGCGGTAACCGTCGATAATATCCAAAAACGCTTCGACACGGGTATCAACACCGGCGTCCGCTGAGTGCGAGTCAAGCTCCAGCACGAGGAACGGCTTTTGCCCCATCACCCATTTCACATAATGGAGAATGAATGAGTCAGGTGCGCACGAAAAGTTGGAAATAAATGTCAGGTAGATGTTGTCTTCTTTTTTAAGGAGATTCGCCGCCTTCAAATCCTGCTGACCGTAGTACCAGTACATATTGGGGAAAATTTCTTCATCGTGGAACGGCAGAATATCAAACGGAATGATCGAATAGCCGCGTGTTGTAAATTTGCGCGGAATACCCATGTTCGCCTCCGGCGTAAACGCGTTGTACGGTCTGCCAAGCAAAGCGATAACGGGACGATCCGCTTTACGCGCGTCTTCCAGCGCTTGAAGACCCATTTTTAGAGACGCTGAAAAATACGCCTGTTGTTTTGCCCACGCTTTATGGAAAGCCGTTTTTGTTTCAGCCTCGTCAATACCCAAAAGTTTTGTCATTACACAGAACAGTTCAAGCGCTTTTTCTTCGCCAAACTTGAAACTCACGACAAGGGGAAGCCAGCGTTTTTTGTCGATATCAGGAAAAGCTTTTTCCATATAATAGGGAAGAGCCTGCGTAATCGGACAGAAGTTCGCGTGTACTTTTTTCTCGTAACTTGGCATATCGCGGAAATGCGGCATTAGCACATAATCCACTCCCTTATCAAGGCAGTCCTGTATCGCGCCGTGAGCGATCTCCGCCGGGAAACAGTAAGTTGATTCAGCGCGAGCGACTCCCTCATGCGCGACCTCTGTAGAAAGATAAGTTTTAATTCCCAATTCATGGAAGAACCAGCTATAAAGCGGATAAAGCGTATGAGTCGAAAACGCCCGTGGAATACCGACGGTGTATGTGCGCGAAGACTTCCCGCCTTCTTCATTGCTCATTGGAGCCGCGTATTCTTCAAACAGCATTTTTTGCCGTTTTTCAACATAGTCAAAAACAGGAACATCTTTAACATGTTTTCGCATATTTGTGTACTTGTTACAGCGTCCTCCGAACATGTATTTGTGATCGTTTACATTTAACACCTGAATTGAGCAGAGATTTTCGCAGGACTGGCACTTAAAGACACGCTCGTAGCCAATCTCGCGGTTTACAATGTCGTCTATTACGATTTTCTGCTCTTCTAAAAGACCATCATCACGTTTGCGCTTAGCGAGTAACGCAACTCCGAAACAGCCCATAAGCTCAGGCGAGGGCGGAACAAGTATTTCCTTACCCAACAGCATCGCAAACGCTAACGGAACCGCCGGATTTTTAGCGACGCCGCCCTGCAGGAAAATCTTCCCACCTATGGTGCGGTTGCCAACAACACGGTTAAGATAATTCGCTACGATAGAACAGACAATCCCCGCTGTAATATTTTCCCTGCCCGCACCCTGCTGTACCGCCTTGCGAATATCGCTGTTGATAAACGCCGAACAGTGTTCGCCGAACTTGCAAGGTGAATTTGCGTCTAACGCTATGGGACCGATGTCTTTCGCGCTGTGAATTGAAAGATCGCCTGAGGCGGACTCTTCAAGGAAAGAGCCTGTCCCCGCAGAGCAGGCTTCGTTCATCGCGTAATCAATTGGTACGCCATTTTTCAACAGAACGTACTTCGCGTCCTGTCCGCCAATTTCAAAAATAGTTTCAACTTCCTTGTCAAAATAAGTAGTTCCGACAGAGTGCGCTATTATTTCGTTGTACACTCCCGGAGTTTCCAAAAACACGCCGAGTATTTCACGGCTGGAACCTGTTGTAGATACAAGACGTATATCCACTTCTTTTCCGCCTGTGTCAGCGATAATTTTTTCCTGAATGATAGCAAGGCACTCTTTAAGAGCCTTAACAGGATCGCCGTGTGTGCGTCCGTAGTGGCTCGCAGTAATTTCATCGGTTTCGATATCAACAAGGCACGCCTTTGTAGTTGTAGAGCCGCCGTCAACGCCAAGTATATAACTTCGCCCTGCTTTTACCTTTCCGTCTGTTTTTTCAAAAACTTTTACTTTGTCCTTCCAATCACGTAACGCGCTCAGCGAGCCAAAACGGACATCGTTGGCTCTAAGAAGTTTATCCGCAGAAGGCAGTCTGCTTCCCGACTGTGACGCAAGTACAGCCGCGCCAAGGGCTTCAAACACGGGGGCGGTATCGGGAATGATAAATTCAATCTTGGGAGCCTTTTCTCGGATGAAGCGGATGATGTGTCTGTTCAGGGTAATTCCGCCCGTCAGCGCTACCCTGCCCGACGTAACCTTTGCTCGTTTTAAAAAGTCGATAACCTTAACAGCCATGACATCGGAGAGCGACAGAACAATATCGTCCTTAGTCGCTTCCCTCTTATTGAGGCGGTGCGTACAGTCGCTTTTCATAAAAACAGAACAGCGTGTAGAAAGGGCGTGTACTTTCGCGGTGTCAGGCACTTTGTCGATGTCATTGAGGGTCATGTCCATACGGGCAAGCTGTTGTTTAAGGAACTCGCCCGTACCGCTGGCGCATTTATTACCGGAAAAGTTGTTGATTATCTTACCGTCCGCGTCCAGCGAATAGACGATAAGGTCTTCGCCGCCCATGCTGACCACCGCGTCCGCCTTGATCCCAAGACTGCGCAGAGCCGCCTCGACGCAAAGTGGTTCCAGAGTGCCGCTCACATCGAACATAAAGCGTCCTTCATTGCCGGTTACAAGCGCGGGAATACCCTCGCCTATTTTTCCCTCAACCAGCAGTTTATGAACCGCCGCGGCAAAATCGCCTTCATGAGGCGTGAAAGCTGTCCAAACAGCCTTGCCATTATCCAAAAGAGCCATTTTCAGGCTTGTCGAGCCAATATTTATACCAAGAGCTTGCATTTTGTTATTTTAGCAGGGTTGAGGGATAGATTCAAGACAATGAGCAATGAGATAGCGGCGTAGTTAGCAGGGGCGGCAGTTTAGCCAATGAGCAGGGAAAAGGGCAACGAATCGAAACGAATATCGATATATTCATTTTTTATCATTGCCCCCAACGTCCTACTCCCCATTTTAAAGACAAAGCACGGTTGCGTTAAATCTGCAAAAAACAAGGCGATTTTCCTTGACTTTTCATGCAAAAGTACTTTTAAAAATTCTCCAGTAAGACATATAACCATCCCCCACGCAAATAAAACTCCTTTTTCCTTTGGAGTTAGTTTCGAATTTTATTATCTTTTATTGTAGAAGGAGATGAAAAAAATGAAAATAGGCTTTAAACTCACATTAATCATGATTCTTCTGAGTGTAATCAGCATTGGTTCGGTTGGCATTACTCTTCTTATACGGGCACAAGCCAATATTTCTGACCTGGCGTATGAAAACGCCAGCCGTTCTGCCAATGAAGCCGCAAATGAAATACAGGCTTCCTTTGAAACATACTACTACACAGCGGAAACTCTTGCACAAGTCATGGAGCAGTATCAACATATTGTACTCTCCAACAGGCGGAATATGCTCAATCTCATACTGGAGGGTGTGGCGAAGGAAAATCCGGAGATTATAGGACTCTGGTGTATTTTGGAGCCGGATGTTCTGGAAGGGAACGACCAACAGTATATTGGATTCAAGGGAACGACACCAGAAGGGCGCTTTGCCCCTTACTATTACTGGGAAGACGGAACCATCAAGATGTACGCACTGGATGATTTTGACGGTCCCGAGGGGAGTTACTACCAAGTGCCAAAAAGAAACAACGTCACGACAATTATGGATCCTTTCCTCTATAACGTGGGAGGAACCATGAAGATGATGACCACGGTCGCCTCTCCTATACGCGATAACGGTAAACTGGTGGGAGTTGTGGGCTTGGATATTAATCTGGATGAAATTCAGAGGATTTCCCAATTAGATAAAATCTATGACAATTCGGTAACCGCAGTATTCAGCAATAACGGAATCATAGCCGCCCACTTTGACCCCAGCCGTGTCGGGAACGATATGCGGCAGAGCGAACAGGACATGACCGGTCCTTATATGAACGACTTTGTAGACGCCATAAAGAACGGCAACACATTGCATTTTTCAAATTATATAGCCGGACTTAATTCCCATTTGGAAATTTTCGCCGTTCCCATAATGATGGGAGAATCCACAGCCCCTTGGAGCTATGCGATAGGGATTATGACAGAGACCGTTTTGGCGCCGGTGTACAAGATGATAAAAATTTCCGTTTTAATCAGCATTGGTATGATTGCGCTCATGGCTATTGCGTCGGTATTTTTGTCACGGTCAATAACAAAACCCATTATCAACGTAACTACAACCCTTAAAGATATTGCACAGGGCGAAGGGGATCTGACCAGAGTTATTCCCGAGCATGGCAAAAACGAAATAACCGATTTATCACACTATTTTAACCAGACTCTGGGAAAAATTAAAAACTCGATTATCGCTATTAAAGAGCAGACGTCAATACTGTCCGATACCGGTAACGAGCTTTCCAGCAATATGACCGAAACTGCCGCGGCAGTCAACGAAATTACAGCTAACATACAAAGTATTAAGAGCCGCGTGATAAACCAGAGCGCCAGCGTTACCGAGACCAACGCTACCATGGAACAGATGACAGTTAACATTGATAAATTAAATGATCATGTTGAAAGCCAGACTGACAGTGTGTCACAGTCTTCATCGGCTGTTGAAGAAATGCTCGCCAATATCCAATCGGTTACCAATACACTGGTTAAAAACACTGAAAACGTAAACGATCTTTCTTCTGCCTCTGAAGTAGGGCGTGTGGGATTACAAACAGTGGCTGAGGATATTCAAAAGATTTCCCGCGAGTCTGAAGACCTTATGAAAATCAACGCTGTGATGAAAAACATCGCCAGCCAAACCAATCTGCTGTCAATGAACGCGGCGATAGAATCGGCTCATGCCGGAGAAGCGGGCAGAGGTTTTGCGGTAGTTGCCAATGAGATTCGTAAATTGGCGGAAAGTTCCAGCGAACAGTCCAAAACCATCGGAATAGCCCTAAAAACGATAAAAGATTCCATTGATAAAATCACCAATTCTACGGGAAATGTACTTACCGAATTCGAAGTCATAAACAATGACGTAAAAACTGTGGCGGAACAGGAAGAAAGCATCCGTTGTGCGATGAAAGAACAGGATCAGGGAAGCAACATGATATTGACAGTGATCGGCAAGCTCAATGAGATCACCCAACAGGTAAAGGATGAGTCAACGGAAATGCTTGAAGGTTCGAAGGAAGTAATACAAGAGAGTAAACATCTTGAAAAGGTAACACAGGAAATCACCGGAAGTATGAATGAGATGGCGAGCGGAACAGAGCAGATCAATGTGGCGGTGAACCGTGTTAATGAGATAAGCGGCAAGAACCGTGAGAATATCAATCTCTTGGTACAGGAAATTTCCAAGTTTAAAGTAGCGTAAGGGCAAACTTAATTTTGCATAGAGTCCTCTGTTTACAGAGGACTCTATTTGTCTGTACAACAAAAACTCCCTATTCGTTTCAATTCGTTCCATTCGCGTAATTCGTTGATCTCTTCTCTTTGTTCTTTGTTTACTCCTGATCGCTTTTAGACAAAATCTTCAATGTCCGTACCATAATCGGGATAACAATGACAAGGCTCGCTAATTCTGATACAGGTCGCGCAAGTTGAATGCCTGTTAGCCCTAAAAGCGGGCTTAAAATAAAAATACTTGGCAGGAGAAAAAGCCCCTGACGCGCAAGAGCGACAATGCTTGCTTCCATCGCCCTGCCCATCGTCTGAGTCATCATGTTGACCATTATTATCCCGGCTGTAAACGGCAAACTTATGCACTGGAGACGAAGCCCAAGAGCGCCTATAGCAATTACTTCCAAGTCGTCTTTGCGGAATAGGGCGATTATGTTAGGCGCAAATATTGCCATCACTATTGAAATAACAAGAAGAGCGCCGCAACAGAAGCGGACGCAGAACCAGAAAGCCTTTTTCACGCGGCTATAAATTTTCGCGCCGTAATTGAAGCCGCATACAGGCTGAAACCCCTGACCAAAACCAAGTATTATCGATGTCGCGAACATTGCAAGGCGGTTTGAAATTGATATTGCCGCGATTGCGGCATCTCCGTACGGACGTGCGAAGTGGTTAATGATTATCGCGGCGACACTCATAAGGCTCTGGCGAAGAAGGGCGGGAACTCCTCCCTTGAACATTTCAGCGTAACGCGGTACAGAAGGCGAGAAATGTTTAAAATTGATAGAGATATTTCCCTTTCGTCTACTGCTGTAGAAAAAGAGAATTGAAAAACTTATTATCTGACTTATCATCGTGGCGATTGACGCGCCCTTTACGCCAAGAGCGAAAACAAAAATAAAGAGGGGATCAAGAAAGATGTTAAGGATCGCTCCTGTCAACATTCCCACCATCGCTATTGCCGCGCTCCCCTGAAAGCGTAACTGCTGATTCAAAACAGTAGCCGCCACCATCCAGGGGGAAGCGAGAAAAATGAAAAAGATATAATCCTCGGCAAACGGTCTTATCGTCTCTGTCGCTCCCAGAGCGATCGCAAGATGACCAAGAGTAGCAAGACCTACAGCCGAAATAACAGCCATGACTATAAAACCGCTTACAAGACCTGTCGCCGCCATGCGTGAAGCGTCTTCGTTATTTTGCGCTCCCAAAGCCCTCGCTATGAAATTGCCTGTCCCCTGTCCAAAGAAAAAACCAATCGCCTGAATAACAGCCATCAATGGAAAGGCAATCCCAACAGCCGCGATCTCGCTTGTCCCAAGAGAACTCACAAAGTAAGTATCAGCCATGTTATAGAGAGCGGAAATTACCATGCTGATTATGCTTGGCACCGCGAGACTTATCACAAGTTTTTCAACAGGGGCGGTAGTCATTTTAATGAGCTTTTCGCTTTTTGCCGTGGCTGAATCTGCGGACATGGTCAAATTATAACTTTTTTAATATAAAAATAATATAAAGATACCCCATTGCCAAAACAGCCGACTATAATTTACAATAAAGTCGTTCTGAAACTGTGTACCTTTGGTACGATGTTTCTTAACAACTTCAATAAATTTAAGGAGTAAATTATGAAGAAATGGGTTTGTTCAGTTTGCGGTTATGTACATACAGGTGATCAGCCGCCGGCGCAGTGTCCGCAGTGCAAAGTTCCGGCGGAAAAGTTTAAGGAGCAGGCTTCAGGCGGCGCTTATGCCGCAGAGCATGTAGTCGGAGTCGCAAAGGGCGTAGACGCGGATATTGTAAAAGACCTGCAAGCGCACTTTAACGGTGAATGTTGTGAAGTGGGGATGTATTTGGCTATGTCCCGTGTAGCGGAGCGCGAAGGTTATCCTGAAGTCGCGGAAGCCTACAAGCGCTATGCTTTTGAAGAAGCGGAGCATGCCTCCCGTTTCGCGGAGCTTCTAGGCGAGGTTATCACAGACAGCACAAAGAAAAATCTTGAATTGAGAATTGAAGCCGAATTCGGAGCCTGCGCCGGAAAGACCGACATTGCCAAAAGGGCAAAAGAAAAGGGTCTGGACGCTATTCACGATTCAGTCCACGAAATGGCTCGCGATGAAGCCCGCCATTGCGCCGGTTTTAAGGGACTTCTAAAGCGGTACTTTTAACCTTAATAACTCGTAAGTGACGTGGTTATCCAAGAAGAAAATAAAACCACGGATGACACGGAGTACACGGAGAAAGAGGCAAAAATCTTACCAGAACTCCGTGTACTCCGTGGTTATTCTTCTTTTTTTCATTTTCTTGCAACCTTTTCCCAATATTTCGCTCTAAATTAGTATGAAACAAATCTCAAAAAGTACACTAACAGACGCTTCTTTAGCTCAACTATGTCTTTGCGCCTCAAGCCAATATAAAGATAAAATTGCCTTTTCAATGCTCAGCGAAGGCAAAATTTGCGGGGAAATAACATACGCGCAGATGGGGGACCGCGCCCGTCAAATTGCCTCTTTGTTAAAACAACTGGGCATCGCAAACGGCGGCAAAGTTCTGCTTTTATCGGAAAATTGCCCTGAATGGGCGCTTGCCTATTTTGGCATCGCTCTGGCGGGAGCGGTATCAGTACCTTTGCTCACGGGCTTTTCTATCGAACAGATTCAATATATAGCAAGTCATTCAGACGTTTCAGCAGTTTGTATAAGCCGAGCAATGGCGCAAA
This sequence comes from Treponema sp., assembly GCA_031254315.1. Lineage (GTDB taxonomy): Bacteria > Spirochaetota > Spirochaetia > Treponematales > Breznakiellaceae > WQXQ01. The sequence goes on along the minus strand of JAIRUQ010000066.1, from coordinate 14,203 downwards.
AATTTGAACAGATATATTCTCTGTCCGGATTTTTAAACATACCGTTTATTTACATTGACAGCATGACAGATAACAAAGAAACACCGAAAATATCTGTTTCTCTTAACGGTCTTGAAAAAGAAATGCCTCTTCACACCGATGAGTGTACGGATGTCCCTCAACAGAAAGCGGATGATCTTGCCTCTATTATCTACACCAGCGGAACACAGGGCAGTAATAAGGGAGTGATGCTCTCAAGCAGGAATTTAATTTCCAGCGCGGTTAGTTCTCTTTTCTTTGGAAGATTAGTTCCCCGCGACCGCATGCTTTCAGTTCTGCCGCTCGCGCACTCCTATGAATGCGGCTTGGGTCTCCTTGCGCCTGTGATCAGCGGAGTGAGTATAACTTACCTTGACCGACCTCCCTCACCTTCGGTTCTGCTCCCTGCCGTTAAACTCCTGCGTCCGACCGTAATGGTAACGGTTCCCCTATTAATAGAAAAAATTTACAGTAGCGCTATCGCGCCTAAACTGCGCGAGAGTAAACTGTACAAATTCCCTCTTACACGCCCTTTGGCGGTATGGTTTGCCGGGCGCAAACTTGTTTCCGCTCTGGGCGGACGCATACGTTTTTTTGGCATTGGGGGAGCGCCGCTTTCGCCGCAAGTTGAAAAATTCCTCCACAACGCGAAGTTCCCGTATACAATAGGTTATGGGCTTACAGAAACCGCTCCTTTAGTAGCGAGTAACATACCTTTGCGCTTTTCATTTGGTTTTGGGTTAACTTCGGCAGACGGCGTAACAATACGAATAGCGGAATGTGAAGGTAGCGCAAAAGACGGCGAAATTCAAGTGCGCGGTCAGAATGTGATGATGGGCTACTACAATGATGAAGAAAAGACCCGCGAAGCGTTTACGTCCGACGGCTGGTTTCGTACAGGCGATCTTGGCAGGCTCGATAAAAAGGGAAGGCTCCATATCAGGGGAAGGCTAAAAGCGCTGATTCTCGGTCCGTCAGGTGAAAATATCTACCCGGAAGAAATTGAAGGGCTTTTAGGCTCCTCACAGCTTGTAGAGGAATCGCTTGTCTATTCAGGCAAGAAAGGCGAGCTTATCGCGCTTGTTTTTTTAAGCGAGGCGGCAAAAGCCGCGGCAGGCGCGATTGAGCACAAACTTGAAGATTTACGCTTATGGGTGAATAAAAAGCTCTCATCTTTCTCACGTTTGAGCAAAATAGAAATAAAATACAAACCATTTGAAAAAACACCAACGATGAAGATCAAGCGGCATTTGTATGCGTAACATGTGTTGTTCAGAAACTTCAGTTTCTGAACAACTTCCTTAAAAGTCGCGTTTTTGTAAGGCTTTAGCCTTACAAAATGCAGGACTTGTGAGAGAACCATCGGGGTCTCTCACAAGTCCCATCTATAATATTGACATGAATTCTTAAAATATCTATACTCAGTATTAATATGACTCTAAAGCTAAGAATATTCTTCTCGTTCTTATTAATTTTCTCCCTGCAAAATATTTTTGCTTTGGAAATAACCGAAAAAGAAATTGAAGGTTATATAAGGGGAGAATATAACCGTACTTTCAATTATTACGGTGATATTTCGGTTATCGGCTCTGTCGCTCTTGATAATCTGATAAAATTCAGGGGCGGAGTCGCGTTAGGAAAAGCAGAGGGAATGACCGATATTGCCGCGTTTACCGGCGTAGGGTACTCTCCGTTTTTAAAAGTACCATTAAGTTTTTCTCTATATTATATTTATAATGGGATTCCTGAATTTGAGAATAACATACATTCAATTCTGCCTTTTATTTCTTACAATGCGAAATGGGCGGGAATATCGGTTGGCGTAAATTTCAGATTTACTTCTTTTTTTGACGAAATCGCTCAATTTGATTCTGTGCTGACTCTTTATGTGTACGTCAATCTCGTTGTCATTGAAACACTGCAAATTGGATTAAGCGCGGGGAACTTTAACGATTTTCACGCAAAAAACATCAGCGCGTATTCATTAGCAGTGAACTCTTTAATAAAACTGGATGAAAGATGGACAGCCGTTATCGATCTTGAGCTGATGCAAACAGGCGGCGGCGGTCTTAGCTCTACTTTGTACGGAATAGCTTGGCGCGGAGGAGTTAAATTCTCGTGGTAAAAGATTTTTTAAAAGTTTTTATCTTAAGCCTTCTCCTTTTTATCGGATGCAATATTGATTTTTTCGGTTTTGTTATATCAAGCGATCTGGACGACCGTCTTGCTGAAAAAAACAGCTTAAAATTTCTTGTTGACAAAGGCTGGACTACCCTCTCTTTACCGGATGAATATTCATTTATAGTGGTAACAGACACCCACATAGAAGACGGCAGAACATGGGGGCTTGAAAAACTTTCTGCTGTAATAAACTCCCATAATACTACTGCCGGCAATACACAAATTGAATTTGTTGTTATAACAGGCGACATTACCCAATACGGCTCTGAGCAGGATATAAAAAAATTTATTGAAATCGCGGACAGCCTTGAAGGGATTCCATGTTATCCTGTAATCGGAAATCACGATGTATACTTTGACAACTGGCATAACTGGAGAGATAATATCGGGTCAACAAGGTACAGAATTGACGGCGGGAAAGCGACTCTCTTTATCCTTGATTCCGCTAATGCTTTCTTTGGAAAAGAACAGCTTGACTGGCTGGAAAGAGAGCTAAAAAAATATTCCGGGAATGTCTTTGTCTTTACCCATTACCCCCCTTTTGTAGAAGGTCCTGTAACTATGTCTATGACCGATTTAAGGGAGCAAGCTCGTATTGTTTCAATGTTAAAGGACAAATGTAAAATTATGTTTACAGGACATTCTCACATAAGATACTTCTATGAAACGGGAAATGTCCGCTATGTTACGATCGAGGATTTCCGTTCTAACAGTACATACTGCATTGTTACCGTAAAAGGTTCCTCAATAACTTATGAATTAAAAAAGCTGTAAAAGCCATTTCTTCTGTTCTTTGTACTTGAGCGTTTTTTAACTTTCAAATATAGTTAAGTATGAGCTCATATATCGAACCTAAGGTTCTAAAAGGCTTCAGGGATTTCCTCCCAGACGCGGAAATAGTACGGCGAAGTTTGACTGAGAATATCGAAAACACATTCCGCTCTTTTGGGTTTGTTCCGATTGACACTCCGGCGATTGAATACACGGAAATCCTGCTTGGCAAGGGCGGCGGGGAGACAGAAAAACAAATTTACCGTTTTAAGGACAATGGCGAGCGCGATATCGCTCTGCGTTTCGATCTTACTGTCCCATTTGCCCGTTTTACGGCTATGCACAAAACGGAGCTTACATTTCCTTTTAAGCGTTATCACATCGGAAAGGTATGGAGGGGCGAAAATACCCAGCGAGGACGTTACCGTGAATTTACCCAGTGCGATTTTGACATCATAGGAAGCGACAGTCTGTCCGCGGATTTTGAAATTATCCTTTTAATATACACCACCATGAAAAATTTAGGCGTTGACGTTACCATTCATGTAAATCACCGCGGACTTTTTAACCGTTTCCTTTCACACATCGGTCAGAGCGAAAAATCCGTAGAGATTCTTCGCGCTGTAGACAAACTTGGTAAAATCGGAGAAGACGAAACATTAAAAAGCATAACCGAACTTACAGGCGAAGAAAACGCGAAGAAGATACTGGAGTTCATAAGCGCGAAAGGGGGCTTTTCGCAGACGCTTGAGCGTTTAACTGAATTGTCAGGCGGTTCCTGTCCTGAAGCACAGCGGCTTACCTCCCTTCGTCAATGTATGGCGGAAGCCATTGGCTGTGATAAATCAGACCCCTTCGTCCTTAATCCTTCGATTACCCGAGGACTTGATTACTATACCGGCGTGGTATTTGAAACCTTCTTAAACGAACTCCCCGACATTGGCTCAATATGCTCAGGCGGGCGTTACGACAACCTCGCCGGACTTTATTCAAAAAGCAAAGAATCAATCAGTGGTGTCGGCACTTCCATCGGTCTTGATCGCATGATTGCCGCCCTTGAGGCTCTTAACAAACTACCTGCCGCGCAAAGCTGTTTAGTTGCAATTGCCTGCGTTAATATAGAAGATTCCGGCAAATATCAGGCATTAGCGCAAAAACTCAGGCAGGCGGAAATTCCCTGCGAAGTTTTTACTGAAGATTGCGATGAAAAGCAAATTGTAAAACAATTTATACTTGCTGAAAAAAAGGGAATGCGCTATGTGCTTATTCCCGGAGAAAATCCGTCAAGTTCTCCCGTTACCCTGCGCGATCTTTCCGCAAGGCAGAACATCGAACTTTCTATTGATGAAGCGATCAATAAATTGAAAAACATTCTTCGCTAAAGACCTAAAATGGATGCGCTAAATCACAAAGAAAGAAAAAAGAATTTAACCACACGCCCAAGCAGGTACGGCAAAGCCGTGTTGATGAATTATTCTGCACGGCGTGGCGCACAATTAAGGCTGACGCGACGATAAAAGCGCGAAGGCTTTAGCCTGAGCAACGCGCCGAACACGGAGAACACGGAGGAAGAAGTAAAAGACTATCCTATATGCTTTTTTTAATTTCAGTGATAAGAAAGGCTTGGAAAATACGCTCTGGACTTCCCACTTTGTGCCTCCGTGCCTCCGTGTGAGTTCTTTTGCGGCTCCGGTAAATATGTACAAAATTATTATTTTGATGTATACTTAGCTTAATTTAAAGGAGAAGGAAACATGAAAAAGGTTGCTCTCATTTTTGTTTTTATAACCGTATTAGTTATGACAGGCTGTCTATCGGTAGCAGATCGCTATGGACCCGAATTTGCCTCATCGTCACAATCGCAGAATGGTCCGGTTATTACGATAACAAATAATACTGGACAAACTTGTTACTTTCTGCAATTCAGTTCGGTAACAGCAAAGGACTGGGGAGACGACAAACTTGGTGAGACTTCTGTTCTGGCGAACGGTAGGGGTTTTAGAACTAGACTGCCGGAACCGTTAAGCGTACAAAATCGCTATGATTTTAGAATGATTGACGAGAACGGCGATGTATATGAAAAGAGGGATGTTTTATTGAAGGAAAACATCAATATAATTTTTACCATAGAAGATTATAGCCATAATTATAACGACAACTAAGAGTAGGAGCCGAAGAGAGCGCCCGCGAATAGAACGGTTGCGGGTCTCTTTTGTCCTGTTTACTAAATAACTCAATCTTGTTATACTATTTGCATGGCGAAAATAAACATGAAAACCCCCCTTGTCGAGATAGACGGGGACGAGATGACAAGGGTTCTGTGGGAAGTTATAAAAGAAAAACTTCTCCTTCCCTTTGTCGATTTGAAAACGGAATATTACGATCTTGGGCTAACCAACCGTGATAATACCAACGACGAGATCACGGTGCAATCGGCGCAGGCTATCTTGAAGTTCGGCGTTGGCGTAAAATGTGCGACAATAACGGCGAACAACGCGAGGCAGAAAGAGTACAACTTAAAACATTTGCACCCAAGCCCCAACGCGACAATCAGGGCGATCCTTGACGGAACTGTGTTCAGAAAACCGATTTCCGTAAGCAGAGTTAAGCCTTCTGTTAATACATGGAAAGCGCCAATTGTTATAGGACGCCATGCTTACGGTGATGTTTACAAAGCGTCTGAAATGGAAATTGAAGGTCCGGGAAAGGTAGAACTTGTTTACACTAAAAAAGACGGAACAGAACGCCGTGTTAAAGTAGCGGATTTTGAAGGTAGCGGTATTGTTCAGGGGATGCACAACTTTGATGAATCAATAAAAAGTTTTGCCCGCGCCTGTTTTCTCTATGCCATTGATGAAAAACTCCCAATTTGGTTCGCCACAAAAGACACGATTTCAAAAATTTACGACGGACGTTTTAAGGCGCTCTTTAATGAAATATACGAAAATGAGTTCAAAGAAAAATGCGCCTCAGCCGGCATCGAATATTTTTACACATTGATTGATGATGCAGTAGCCCGCGTTGTAAAAAGCGAAGGCGGCTTTTTGTGGGCATGCAAAAATTACGACGGCGATGTTCAAAGCGACATGATCGCAAGCGCCGCCGGCAGTCTCGCCATGATGACAAGCGTCCTTGTCTCGCCCTCCGGTATTTTTGAATACGAAGCGGCTCATGGGACTGTTCAACAGCACTACTACCGCTGGCAAAAGGGAGAAAAAACAAGCACAAACCCAATCGCGCTTATTTTCGCATGGAGCGGCGCACTTTCAAAACGCGCTGAACTGGACAACACGCCAGATTTAGCGGATTTCGCCAAACGCCTTGAAGCCGCTTCTCTTGGCGTAATAGAAGACGGAATAATGACGGGAGATTTGGCAAGACTTTCAAATCCGCCGCCGGAAAAGATTCTCAATTCATGGGAATTTATCGACGCTATCGCGGCACGTATTCAATGAGCAAATGAAGAGCAAATAAGAGGAAGAGGGAACCACGGAGGACACGGAGTTCACGGAGGAAGAGAAGATGAACAACGAATTGGACGAATGAGCGCGAATGAATACTAAAATGTAACATAAAATATGTTAATTAAAACAAATTTGACTAAAAAATTAAAACTAAAATGAATAAATTATTATACTTCATTTAAGCAGGGTCTTTAGTTCGGTTTATACTTCTCCTCTGTCTTTTCACTGCTCTATGCTCTTTGCTTTTCTCCGTGGTTAACTTCTTCCCTCTTTGCTCATTGCTAAGTTTTCCTCAACAGTTCCATTGGTTTTAACTTGCCGGCTCTGCGGGCGGGGATTAATGATGCCGCTAGGGAGCAGAGAATCGCGAAAACTCCTATCATAAACACGGCTGTCCGGTCTATAATAATCGGGATTGTCTCAAGGTAAAAACCGGGATCGAGGATTTTTACTTCACTGCCGTTAAAAAGACCGGAAAAGAAACTAAGCAGTTTTTCTAGAGAGCGAATTAAAAAGTTGATGTTGCTTCCTATAATTAAACCGAATGTAATGCCGATTATGCTTCCAGCTAAGCCTGTAAGAAAACTGCACCACAAAAAAACTTTGGTTACGCCATTTATGTTCGCGCCTGATACTTTTAATACGGCGATGTCCCTCTGGCGTTCAAGAACTAACATTCCTGTAGCTGAAGAAACATTAACCGCCGCGACAATAACGATAAGCGCCATGATAAATAACAAAAGCTGTCTTGAAGTTTCGTAAGAACTGTACTGAGAACGCAAAAGCTCTTTCCATGTATAAATACTGTAGTTGCTTCCTAAATTCATGAATAATTCCCACGAAAAATCATCCGCTTTTTTATAAGGGTCATCAATCTTAATAATATAGCTGGCTGATGATTGTTCCGAAGAAAAAACGCGCTTGCCGCCTTCGTAACTTATAATGCACCATAAAGCGTCAAGTTCGTTATATCCGCAGGACAATATTCCCCTTACTGTAAAAGCGGCAGTCCTCGGAGAAAAACGCCCTCCCTCGGCGGGTCTAACCGTCATTAGGCGAACTGTATCTCCTACCTTTGCTCCTATATCTCCTGCCAGTGTTTCACCTAACACAACATCACGGTCTGTCTGCGGACTGCGTTCTCCGTCAATTATTTTTAATAATGCGGCTCCTCCCGGATCATCCCAAAATGACGGCTCTATCGAACGTACCGTAACGCCTGTTCTTCCGCTCTTTCCGGCAAGCACTCCCATTCCTCTTCTTTCAGCCCATACGCCCCTTATGCCGTCAAATCCCATTATCTGTTCAACAATGTCTTCTTCATCACTGCTATTCATTACATCAAAAACCTGCAAATGTCCCGTTCCAAGTTCAAGATAACGGTCTACAATTCCTCTTATCATTCCGTCCGCTACAATCAAGGTTACAATTATCGGGACAAGGCTTACCGCAATGCCTACTGCGGCTCCTCGCAGATAACGTACTCCCTCGTGCGCCCTGCCCCATAGATACCTTAACGCAATGTAAAAAGCGGCGTTGTTTTTCACATCTGCTCCTGTACAAGCTGTCCGTTCTCCAGAACAAGAGACATAGAAGCTCTTGCGGCTACTTTTTTGTCATGGGTAACAACGATTAATGTTTTGCCCCATTTTCGTGCCCCTTCATAGAGCAGTTGCGCTACCACATCGCTGTTTTGAGGGTCGAGGTTTCCGGTCGGCTCATCTGCCAGTATCAGGTCAGGATCGTTGACCATTGAACGGGCTACAGCTACTCTTTGACGTTCGCCGCCGGAAAGCTGAGAGGGAAAATGCCCCTTTCTGTCTTCCATATTGATGTCAGCTAACAAGGACTTTGCCCTTTCTATGGCGTCTTTTTTCTTCATTCCGGCGATATAGGCGGGAAGCATAATGTTTTCAAGCGCGGTAAAATCTTTTAACAGATAATGAAACTGAAAAATAAAGCCTATCTTTTTTGATCGATACACGGCGAGTTCTTTTTCGCTGAGGGAAGTAATTTCATCATTGCCGATAAAAACACTGCCCTCATCGGCGTGATCAAGACCTCCGATAATATTTAACAGGGTGCTTTTTCCGCTTCCGCTCTGCCCGCTGATTGCGGCGGACATTCCTTCTTTTATTTCAAAGTTTATACCCTTTAAAATATACAGCGTCTCCCTCCCTGAGACATAATTTTTAACGATGTTATTGACCTTAAGCATGACAAAATCACTCATTACGCAACACCTCCGCAGGTTGTATTTTTGTTATCTTTCGTGACGCAATCCATGCGGCAAAAAGAGCTGAAAGAAATCCAAACATAAAAATTATAACTACTTCGTGAGGTAAGACCCTCGACGGAATTTCTTTTATATAAAAAACCGTAGGCGAGAACACAGCGAATTTTCCCGCCGTTCCGGCTCCAAAAAAACTTGCGGCAATATTAATAAATCTTATAAAAGTATTTATTATACTTTCTATTATTGTAAAAAATTCTTGAATATTCAATGAAACAAGTAAACCAAAAACAAGCCCTAAAATAGAACCTGTTAAGCCGATTATCCCTCCGTCAAAAACAAATACAAAGCGAACCTGTTTCTCAGCGCCGCCGACCGCCCTTAAAAGCCCGATCTCTTCACTTCGTTGAAGAACGGAGCGTCTCTGCCCCTGAAAGATATTAAGACCCACAACAATAAAAATCAACCCTACAAGTATAAACATAAAGAGTTTTTCCGTCCGCAGAGCGCCAAAGAAAGAGCGGTTATAATCTCTCCAGCTTGATAATTTAATTCCTTCATAGCCGGATAATTTCTTTTTTGCCTGCTCCAGAACAACCCTGTCATGAAAACGGTTAAAAAGTTTTATTCCTATTTTTAAATCACTTTCGTTTAACAAAAAAGATGCGCTTTCTATGTTGATAAACGCCCAACTGCAATCGTATTCATAATAGCCCGTTCTGAAAATTCCCGTAACAGTGAAATTATCAAGCTCGCCGTCATTTTCTGCGGATAAAATCCCGGTAATTGAAAATATTGTAACTTCATCTCCGATACCAAGGCTCAACCGGGCGGCAAGCTCAGAGCCAAGCAGTACATTCCCTTTGTCCGAAATATCAAAAGAACCCCGTTGAAAATCAAGCCTTTTTCCCATTACTGTGTCTGTTTCGAGCGTGTCTTTATCCAAACCTCTGATCATCACCGCCTGTTGATTTGTCCGCCTTCCCCTGGCAAGCGCCTGAAATTCCTTAAACGGAAGCACCGCTCTTACTCCGGGAATGGAAAGCATAATATTTTGCAGTTCACCGTATTTTTCCGGCTGAAAAGATTCAATGCGCAAATGATAAGAAGAGATTTCAAGAATACTTTCGATAAAACCAAGTTGAAACCCGTTCATCACGGCAATAATTACTATCAGAGCGAACACTCCAAAAGCTATACCTAAAACCGACCAAACAGACGAATTGGCTCTTCCCTTTAAAATATACCTTGACGCTACAAATAATACCCAAGACTTTTTCAATTATCTGACCCTCGTTTCTGAGATTTTCACACCGTCTTCCCAGACAGCGCGAAGGACTAGAACATTATTCATATAAAGTTCTTCTGTATCTGTTTTTCCTTCCGTCCGAACAACGCGCTCTAAAATACCGTTTTTTGAATTCCGTTCAAGTATTCTATCTCCGTTAGCGTTATATTGATACTCAGCTAAAAGGACAGTTTCGCCTTCGGTCTTTGAAGTAGAAACAATACGGTTATTATCCCATGTATTGTTTATAACCCAGATAACATTTTCTTCATCGTCATAAAGAGTTTGGCTGACGATCCTGCTCCTTTCATCAGTTTGAAATACCATTTTTGAGCCTAATCCGATAAAAACATCGCCAAAATAATCAGGATAGAGATTAAGTCTTTCATTAATAAGAATTTTGTCATTAAGGGCATCACTCATGCGCCTTGGAAAAGTAATTCTTAAAGTTCCGTCTGTAGGCGTATCTTTATAATAAATTCGTTCAACAGCCCTTAATGACAGAGAGCGGTTGTAGCGGAAAAAATCGGCGTAGTACGGAATAAATTCTCCGTTTTTTTCAGCGCTTTCCCTAAAAGAAACAGTCGCTTTTATTAGCAGATTATCATTTGTTTCAAAATTAGTTCTGGAAATTCTTCCGTCTTCAAAAAACCTGTATTCTGCTGTTAAAGAAGAATCTTCATCAAAAATTTCTATAAAACCTCTTCTGCTTGCGGCAGTATTTATACTAACAGGTTTTTCGTCATTTATTACTATTTCTGTTACTTCCTCTGCTTCATTTAAAACATTTTCGTTTAATTCTTCATTATTTAGGACAACTGTTTCAGCGATTTCTTCCGCTTGAATTACCGTTTCTGTTTCATCTTCAGATAACTCTTCTGATTCAATCTCTTCTACAGGCGCAATTATTTCCGTTTCGTATACGTTTGTCTCTGTTTCACTCTCGGCGGTTTCTGTGTACAAAAAAACGGCGTTTAGTCTTGTTACAGCATTTAAATCCCTAAATATCCATTGAACCCGTATTTGTTCTCCGTTTTTATAAAGGACACGAACTTCAATAATATAATCTTCTTTATAATACGAAATAAGATGCTCCGGCAATTCTTCTTCTGATACATTATTGATAACAAGCGCGTATTTACTGCGTAACGCGACATAGCGTGATGCGACTTCTTCTAATGCCATGCCGCCTGCATTTGAGCGAAACCAGCGAGCGGATTCTATCCATTCAGGAGAGTTCCATTCCTCCCGTTCCCGTTTTAAACCGGAAATACTTCCTTGAGTTGATTTAGGAGAAGCGTCATCCGCCCATGCTTTCTGCGTAATGACAATTATCCCCGTAAAGCTAATTAATACGAGAATACTAATCAAAATAAACTCTTTTCTAAATACCCGCAAATTCCCTCGCAAATTTTTGTGGATTAAACAATTCGATGTCCGTGTATTTTTCGCCTGTACACACATACACCACAGGCAATTGTAATTCTGACGCTAATGAAAATACTACGCCTCCCTTTGCCGTTGAATCATATTTTGTCAATATTACTCCGTTAAGGGCGACCGCGCCGTGAAATATTTCCGCCTGCGCAAAAGCGTTTCTTCCTGTAGTCGCGTCAAGGACAAGGTATTTCAGATAACAAGCTGAATCTGCTTTTGACTCAACTACCCTGTCTATTTTGCGCAGTTCTTCTACAAGCGCGGATTTTGTGTGCATTCTTCCTGCCGTATCGGCGATAACAATGTCTATGCCGCCTGCCTGCGCGGCTTCAAGCGCGTCATAAACGACTGCGGCAGGGTCTCCTCCCTGTTTATGCGCAACAACGCGCGTATCAAGTTTTTGCCCGTGAATCTTCAACTGATCGATTGCCGCGGCTCTGAACGTATCGCAGGCGGCAAGGAGTGTCTTTTTATTGTACTGCGTGTTGTACAAATGCGATAATTTCGCGGCAGTAGTGGTTTTTCCAACACCATTCACTCCCAGAAGTAAAATAGCGGTTAATTTTTCGTTCGCAGGAAGAGTAACCGGGGTTTTTGCCTTATTCAATTCTTCTTCAAGCAGAAGGGCAAGTTTTTGCGGCAGATCGTCCGTACCTTCTTTTTTTAATTGGTCTTTTAAAGTTTCTACGGTCTTGTATGCCTGAGCGGGACCAAAATCTCCTTCTATTAGCAGATCACAAAGATCGTCAAATAACTCCTCGTTATACGATTTTTTTCCGGAAAAAAAGTTTTTTAGTTTTTCGCCAAACTTCATTTAATTCCTGCCCGGATTTACAATCTGCGTTCTGCCCCTGCTTGAGACATAAAGATAATCTATCATTCGAACAATTCCGTATACAGCCGCAACGCCAAACGCGATTAACGCTCCATTCCTGATATACAACATATTTTGCGCGTCATTTGCAAATTCATTGGTATATGAGCCGGAAAGCAGAACGCTTTCCATACCCATATATGTGTAATATGATATCCATGCTGTCATTCCTGTTATCCATGTAGCTCCCCATGCCCAGTAATAATGACGGCGCGATCTGTCTACACGTCCGTTTTTTGGGATCAGCTCCGTACGCATGGAGATTGAACCGGAAAGCTCAGATGCATCGGGCGTTTGAAATACTACCGTTCCTCTTCGATTGTTTTCGGTTTCAACTTCAATAAATTCAAGCTGATTAACAGGTAGGCGCAATGTCAACGGAGACTGTCCTACATATAACGCTCCCTGATAAACTTTTCCATGAAAATCAGAGTCAATTTCCAAATCCACAAATTCAATGGGATTGAGTTTTAAAGTAATTTTTGTTAAATCTCCGGGTAAAAGTTCTGTTTCAAAAGTCAGGCTTTCATGGTTGGGCGCTGTTGCTGTAACTGTTATTGTCCCCGGCGGATATTCCAGTGATGTAGACGCGCCTCTTCCGGCAAAGGCTCTGTTAATCAGTATCATGGTGTCTTCCGGCTCGGAGTTTATTGTTACAGTCGAGGGCTGATTACCAGAAAGAACAACAATCAATCTTATTATAATTTCATCAAGCGAAGCAGACAGATCGTCATGAGAAAAAAGAATGTTGTCTTCCCAGACATACGATCGTGTATATACAGTATAAAGTTTTAATGAAAAATAATATCTGCCGTGGAAATCAATAATTGAACCCGCAAGAAATGCGTCTGCTTTCTGGTCATTACAAAATCTTCTTTCATTTCCGGCAGAAGGAGCCGTGGGAAAAGTAAAGTCAAGGTTTCTTGCGGATAAATTAAAAACAGGTTCTCTGTTTATAAGCGGCGCGTTATTTTCAATTTCTTCAAGGGCGGCTGTCAACTTTTCTATTTCGGCGTCAATTCTTGCGATATTCCGGCGATACATCCATTCCGGCTCTCCCTGATATAACCGTGAAGAGCGTTCTTCAATTTTCGCGGAAAGGGCTTTTGCCGCAGTTGATCTCGCCTGCGCCCACGCGCGTTCTTCATAATACGCGTATTCTGGAGAGATACGGGCATGATAAGATATTGTTGTCAATCTTTCGACTAATTCCCGTGTTATTACACTTGAAATGTTTGTCCTTCCCGGCGGCAAAGAGCTTGAATCAAAATCGGTAATACAAAGGAGCCATTCGTCGTTTTGCGTGGCAGGCTCAGTCTCATCTTTCGTTCCTTTTGCGAATAACTGCGTACTCAAGGTGAGAAAAATTAGTATAAAAATGTATACCCTGCTTTTCAAAAACACTCCCTGTGCTTCACCTTACATAGTAGCGGCATTATTATGCCACGCAAATTTTAAATACTCCTCGATGAACGGGTCAATATCACCGTCCATTACCGCCTGAATATTTCCCTTTTCAACCTTTGTTCTGTAATCTTTTACCATTGTATACGGTTGAAACACATACGACCTTATCTGATTCCCCCATGAAATGTCCTTCTTCTCCTGCGAAAACTTTGCGTTCTCCTTCTCTTTTTCCTGACGGTAGTGTTCATAGAGCCGCGCTTTAAGTATGCTCATCGCTGTCGCGCGGTTTTTAATCTGACTGCGTTCGTTCTGACAGGCGACAACAATTCCGGTTGGAAGGTGCGTAAAACGGACCGCGCTGTCCGTCTTGTTTATATGCTGTCCGCCCGCACCGCCTGAACGGTAGGTGTCTACGCGCAGGTCTTCGGGTCTTATCTCAACTTCTATTGTATCATCAATAACGGGAAATATGTAAACAGAAGCAAATGATGTGTGCCTGCGCGCGTTAGCGTCAAACGGGCTGATCCTGA
>JAIRUQ010000025.1 GCA_031254315.1 Treponema sp. | reverse complement strand
ATCCGAAAAAAATCTTGAAGTGTGGATAGACAAGGATGGCGGCATTTACCTTGACGGCATCGATTCAAATCTGCTGGCCTTTGAACAGGAGATTGACCACCTGTACCGCATGGCGCCGGACACGCGGGTGCATATCATCGCCGACAAGAATACCCCCTACGAAAATATAAACGCCGCCCTGGAGATCATGCAGACTCTCAAATACCGGGTGGTCAGTTTTGTGGTACGCAATAATGCTCAATGAACGGCTCCTGCGGCCCATACTGGTGACGGTTGTCGCCGCCATACACCTGTTGATTATTTTTTTCTTCGTTTTCACCATGCATACCATCTCTCAGGAAGAACTGGAAAACGCCCGCATCATGAAGGTAACCGATCTTGAAGAAGAGCCGCCACCTCCGCCGCCACCCCCCGAAGAAGAAGAAATACCCCAGGTTGAAGCCATTGCCGAAAACATGATCGAAACCGAGACCGTGCCGATACAGGAAATTGTCGCCCCCGGAACTCTTACCAGTTCCGCCATTCCAAGCTCCTGGGATGATTATCTTCCCCAAAACAAACTTTCCGAGCCGCCGAGGTTTGACGAGCGTGAGATCATGTCAAACCTGGTATATCCTCCCATAGCCCTTCGTTCCGCCATTGAAGGCCGGGTCATTCTGGAACTTTTCGTTGACCTTAACGGGGTAGTCCAACGAATTACCATTTTACGTGAAGAACCCAAAGACCGCGGCTTCGGCGAAGCGGCGGTAAAAGCCTTTACCGGCAAAAGCGGCGTCCCCGCCAAAGCAAACGGCGTCCCCGTCTCGGCGCGGTACCGGTATCCGGTGACGTTTAAGATAAAGTAGTGGTTAGTGGATATAAGTTAAATTGCATCTAAGTTCAAAACTTGATCCATGATTATTCCACATAAATCCGTGAGAGGCGGAGGGCATAGCCCTGCCGGAGTCTGGCGGCCTAAAACCTTTTTTTTATAGCCTCATCTATGACCGCTTCCGCGGTCCTTCAACAGAATCGTTCGATTGATCTGGCCGAATACTCCGGCAGGGCTATGCCCTCCGCCTCTCACGGCCTTTTGTGGTGTAACGGGGAACCAGTTAAAGATTTGTACAATGTCGCATAATGACACTAGGCAAATTTGGTAGTTGATACTGGTGCGTGTACATTTGAACTCATATGCGTCCATGACAACGACACCTGGGACGTTCTCCTCGACTGGCTTGAGATCAGCAATTAAGACCTGACAGGCCCAGCCCAGCAACTAAAATTTATTGCTGGGCTGGCTACCTAAATAGAAGTCCATATATCATTGCTTAAAAATGGAAAACATGGTATACTCTAAACATGGAACTTGATTTTGAAATAGACAAAATCACCGAATCAATCGAAAACGCTCAGACAGGCGAATCCCTTGACACCATTGTTTTGCCCGTAACAAAAGCCGATTTAGAGGCAGTAGCCCAAAAGAACGGCTGGATTTTTGATTGGAAGGCGGAGTTTTCCAAACCCGAACATCAAGTGTATAAACTCGTAACCAAAAAAGAACCGCATACAATACAAGGCTTAGTGTCGCTGAAAAAAATGGAAGATCATGTGTTTATGTACCTTATAGAAAACGCACCGAATAACATCGGCAAAGGAAAGAAATACATAGGTGTTTGCGGTAACTTGACCGCTTACGGCTGTAAATTATCAAAAGATTATGGCTTTGACGGGGTTATCGCTTTTGACGCTAAAACCGCCCTAATTCCCCATTATGAAAAAACGCTGGGCGCGGTACATCTCGGAGGTAACAGAATGGCTATTTTTGAAGCGGATGCGCAGAACATAACAGATAAATATTTTTAACAGGAGGAAACGGATGTATAACTTGGACACAAAAGAAGAAGTTGACCTTGACCGGTTTATGGAAGCTCTTGAAAACAACGAGATTCAGATTGTCAGCAAGGAGTGGACTGAAGAAGAAAAAGCGGAACTGTCAAGGGAAATCGCCAAACGTAGAGCAATGCAAAAAGAAGCCCTTGCCTCCAAAGCGGTTTTAGCGTAACAGAATAATGCCAAACTATTGCAGATAACGGCGGAGCAATGGAGGCAGTCAGCTCGCGAAAAAGGCGTTGGAATAATAGGTAACTAACTCTTACCTAATAATATATCACTTTTTTGGGACTTTTAGAAACCGTTTTTAACTCTCAAAAGAGGTTTTCCCTCTATTTATGACTTTTTTTGCTTTTTACGCTCTTCTTCAAATACTTCTCTTACTGTTTGGATTACGGTTTCAGTAATTGTTTTCTTTATTTCTTCCATTATATCTTGACGTAACTTTTCCAACTCTCTTGCAGGAGAAATGCTCTCGACAAACAACTCGTACATCTCTATATTTAGAGCTTTTGCAATACGCTCTATAAGGTCAGTAGCGGGAAAGTTTCGTCCCATTTCAAGCATGCCTATATAATGAGGTGTAACTTTGACCCTTTCAGCCAGTTGAGCCTGTGTAAAACCGCATTTTTTACGGTATTCCTTCAAATTTTTGATAAAAATCACGCCTAATCGCTTCATATTCTACTCATTGGGTAATAATTGCCTATTTATCCCTTCTTGACATACTGTTCAACTCATAGTATTTTGTATCTAATTGGTACTATTCTTGTGTTATCTTGCGGTTCTTGTGAGATAATTCAGAAAAACCGAAAGACAGCCCTTTGGGGCATTTATTTTGTCGAGTGGACACAAAACACTTTTAAGGAGGTTTATATGAAAAATACAATCAGAGTTTTAGGGTTTATCGCTATTATTGCGGTAATCGGGTTCACCTTTGGTGCTTGCGTTTCGACACCGTTTGGCGAAGAAATTAACAGCGTCGAGGGGTTAAAGGAGTATCTTGAAAGCCAGCCGGCAAACAGTCCTGACACACCAATAAAAATTACCCTGAAAATTGATGCTTCGATGCTCAATGGTATCGCGGACACTTTAAGGTCAACGGACAAATATGTAAGCCTTCAACTACGGGGCGTTAGTACCATTCCGGATTCGGCTTTTCGAGATTGTAAGAGCCTGATCATCATGGACTTCTTCAGATACGACGTTTCCAGAATTGGTAATGACGCTTTTCGTGGTTGCACCAACCTTACCAGCCTAAGGAGGCTATACAATCTTCGTGAGTTTAGTCATACTGCTTTTGATGATTGCCCTAGTCTTATCGAAATAGATGCTTGGAGGACCACAAAACCTGCACTCTTTTCATATCAGGGTGTATTGTGTGACACAGATGACAACGATAGAAGACGACTGATATTTTGTCCGCAAGGAAAAACAGGCGCTTACACCGTTCCAGACGATGTTGAGAGTATTGCGCCTTATGCTTTTTATGGCAGTAAGCTTACCAGCATAACCATGAACGGAGGTAATATGGAATATTTAACCATTGGGGATAACGCTTTTACCAACTGTAGCAACCTTACCAGTGTAACGATATATGGCAATGTCAGATTTAGCGACAACGCCTTCGAGGGTAACCTTCTGGAGGTTTATAACGCAGGAACCATTATTAGTGTTGGCAGGCAGATGGCAATTATAGAATTTGACGGAACGTTCACAAGGGAAATCGGAAGCAACAGATGGACTAAACGTTAAACAAATGTTTGGTGTAACGGTAATTCACACCGTTACACCATTTTTCAAATAACTTCGCCGCTCATGCGGCGTAAAAAGGGGTTAGCGTCCTCGCATTGCGGAGACATTCGATTAACTTCGCCGCTTATGCGGCGTAAAAAGTGGTTATTGTAAAAACAACAGAAAATCTATTTACAAAAGTTTCAAAACAGAATATAATGATTTAATATTAAACGCCTAAGGAGGGTTAAAATGAAGAAACATTTTTCTTTTATTGGATTAATCAGTTTATTGCTGATTATAGGAATTGTTGCTATTGGCTGTAGTGGTGGTAGTCCGACCAGTGTAGTCAAAAAGCTCCATACTGCTATTGAAAAGGGAGATTCAAAGGCAATTGGTCAATTGATGACGCCTGAAGGAGCATCGATGATGGCTATGATGGGTGAAAAAGCAAAAGGAATGATAGCCAGTTATGGAGGTATAGCAAAAACAAGAGAAACCATTGATGGTAACGATGCCCTTGTAGAAGTTACATATAAAAATGGTGAAACAAGTGATTATGAACTTGTAAAAATTGATGGGAAATGGAAAGTTACCATAGATAAATGATCAGAACACACAATCGAAAATATTTTGTGTTGACAGGCATTGTTATATTTACAATATTAATTCTAATAATATTTGTTTTTATAATAATGCCTAGAGGAAAACCTGTTTTTTTAATAAAAGAAAATATATTTTATGGAATATTAAAAGACGGAGATATAATTTGCCGGCTTGGAGACAGGCTTTGGTCTCAAGTTTTTAAGGATTTCTCTATTGATGATAAGCGGTTTTCGCATATAGGAATAATACGTATTAATAATGATCGGATTACTGTAATACATGCGGAAGGAACTACCAAACCCGGGAAAGACTTTGTAAAAGAAGAACCATTAGATGATTTTTTAAAAGTTGCCAGAACAATAGGGATTTATAGAATGATAGATTTAGATGGAAATAAAATATCCGGTTTCGCAATGGAATATATAGGCGTACCTTTTGACTGGAAATTTGATATGGGTGATGCATCAGAGTTATACTGTACTGAATTATTATATATTATCTTAAAACGGTTAATGCCAACATTTGAATTTAATACTACTTATATCAAAGAGTTGGGGAAAGATATTATTCCAATAGATTCAATTTCAAATTCTGAATATTTCTCAGAAATATATTTTATCAAATAATAGAGTTATTCGGAAACTTCAGTTTCTGAACAACTTCCATATAAAAATAATTCAAATTACAAAAACAAATCTTTTTGTAACACTTTTTTGCTTAAAACTTTTCTCTCATTAACAAGCTCAGAATCATTTTTGTCTCCAATTAATAACGGCGATAATTGATTGTGTTTTTCATAATTATTTATAACAATACTATGACTATAGTTCGCGTAACAATAAACACAGCCGTTAAGACAGGAATTATACCCGCCAATATCAATACTTTCAGCACAGCCGCACTCAGGGCGTTGATTTTTGTCCTTTTCAACCGTTAAATTATGCCCCGTTATCTTTGATATTAATTCTCCGTCAATACATCTTGCGTGATCGATATTAAACCGACAAAGATCGATATCTTCAGCACAGGTGTCGATTAAAAGAGCGTTTTCTTTCGCTATTTTTGAAAAGTTTTCGGCGAGAGTGTTCTTCTGTTCAGTTGTTATTTCGACAATGCCATGCGTTTTAATGTTTTCGCTGATTTTTTTATAAAAATCAATAAAACTGAAAGTTACTTTTTCTGTAAAACCTTTTAGTTGGCAGGCTATTTCATTAAATTTATCGATATGATACGCCACAGTGTAACGCTCATTCAGCAAAACAGGATCGTATCTCCAAATAATTTTTTGCGCCCCTATTTTCCCCGACAATTTTTTAAAAGTTTCAATTATTTCCTTCTTTGGAGGCAGTTTAGCTTCTATATCGGTATCATAGGGATTAAGCGTAAATTGAAAATAGTAAACATAATCATCAAGAAAATGAAGTTTTTCAAGGAGCGGTTTTGGATTTTTGCTCCAAAAGACAATACAATCAACAAGCTCAGTCTCAAGATTTATTTTACTGATTTGACTTGTATTCATCGGGTTTCGCACAAGCACATACCGTTCCTTGAGCCTGTTTAAGAGCCAGTCTGAGTAATACGCCGGAATGTCTGTCCTTCTGCTTGCGCTTATTATCATTTGCACTCAACTTTATAACATATATGTATAAACAGTCAACTGTAAAATAAAATAATTTTTGCCAGTTTACAAAATATGCTTTTATATGATAATATTTATTATAAGCTGAAAAAGGAAGGAGTATAAAATGGAAAATATCGAAATAGTCGGCATATTGGCTTCTGTTTTTGTAGCGGTTAGTCTTACCATGAAGAACATAAAATGGCTCAGGGTAATTAACATGATAGGAGCGGTCTTTTTTGTTGTTTACGGAAGTGTAATTCACTCAATTTCTGTAGCAGGGATGAACACTTTTGTAATAGGAATAAATATTTATTATCTTGTTAAACTTCACCGCGCTAAATCGAAGCAGGATCATTTTGACGTATCAATGGTAAATCCCGCTCAGGACGCGTATGTCCAGCGTTTTATTTCGTTTCACCTTAACGACATCAAACGCTTTTTCCCCTCTTTTGATCCCGACCTTAACACGGGAACTCTCGCCAACGCTCAATGTTGTTTTATACTGAGGGAAACACTGCCGGTTTCTCTGCTCGCGTTTCGTTCCGGCTCTGTGGACGAGATAGTTATTCTTTTGGATTATGTTGTCCCCTCATACCGTGATTACCAGAGCGCGAAATTTTTCTTTGAGACAGGATCGCGCACAATTAAAACAGGAAGTATCTTCACCGCAACAGCCGAAGTTCCGTCGCACGGAAGTTATCTAAAGCGAATTGGTTTTAAGGAAATCGAAAAAACTGATAAGGGAATAGTGTATCAGAAGAAAGTGTAGGAGGGAAGCGGCAGGAGTTGTCTAAGAATAATAGTAAACACGGAGTTTAGATAAGTTTTCTGCTCTTCCTCCGTGTCCTCCGTGGTGAAATTCTTAATTTCTCGGACACCTCCTGAAATCCTACAGTATTTTTCTGCGTTACCCGATCATCACGTTTTCAAGCTTAAATTTTTCCAGTCCAGTTTTCGTGTAAGGAACATTACCACAGCGCAAATCAAAAATGCTAAAATGGAGCCGATAAGAAGCGCCCAGTCCTCAGCATTAAGTGTTAGATACAAAATGAGGTATAACAACGCCATAACAAGTCCCATATACGCGCTACCTGCCCAGCTTCCAAGCAATGAATGAGCGTAAAGCGACATCATGGCGGTAAGCGCGACTGCGGCAATAAGGTAGGCAATGGAGAAAGAGAGATGTTCGGAAATAGACAAAAGCAAAAGATAGAAAATTATATTGGCAAGACCTGAAATTAAATACTGCGCTGGATGAATTGACATTCTCGAAAATATTTCCAAAAAGAACAATGTTAAAAACGGAATGATTAAAAATAAAATCGCGTATTTTACAGCACGCTCGTTAAGCGCGTAATGGTCAAGCGGTTTGAAAAAATCAACGCCAAAAAGTTCGCTCTGCAGATTCATTCTGCTATCCTGTTCGCCCCTCTCTCCCGTAGTCCAAAAGAGCGGAATTGATCTGCTCAGATAACTGATTTCCCATTCAGCGTCAAAACCGTTTTCGGAAAGCGTATAGTTAATGGGAAGCGATCCCCCCTGAAACGACGGAGCCGTCCAATCAGAGCGGACACGAGTACGGGTAACTTCGCCGATGGGAAGAGCGCGCAATGATTTTCCGCCCTGTATGGAAATTTGTATGTCGAATGTGTTTACGCCTGTTGTATTGAAAGGACTTCCAGCGTTAATGCCGTTGTTCCCCTGATAATCAACTTGAAAATTACGATTGCCCGGTTTAAAGAAAAGTTCAGTGCCGTTCCAGTCGGCTTTGATTATTTTGCGAATGCCTTTCTGATTCGCCAACCCTATAATAATTTCCGCTTGTTGAGGTTGTAATTCCTGATTTTCCTTTAGTTCATCCTTCGCCCGCTCAAAAGAGAAGGAGCCGGTCAGCGAAACATCGCCTGAAAAAAGCGCGACAGAAAAAATCCCACGGCGCTTTTTTTCTGCGGAAAAATCCGCCTGTATATCTACATCTTTCGGCGTAATCCAAAGCGCTTTATTACGGACGATAATGTCTATTCTTTCTCCCTCTGTTGCTGTTCTTGTGCGAACTTCTTCACGCTCAATAATTGGTATATGGATAACCGGACCGTACAGTATAAACTGACTGCCCCATGCTTCCATGATGGACCTTTCCGCATCGACCGCGCGGTGACTGCGTTCATTCACCAAAGAGCGGATCATAGAGACAGGAATAAGCAGAAGCAAAATAAGAATAACCAGCACCGCGATTTTAAACCCGCCGCTTGCGGTTATACTTTGAAACTTTCTCTGTCTGGGCTGTTCTTGATCGGACATACGCGTCTCCACCGTAATAATATCACTTTTTGTGGAAAAACGCAACTTGCGGGGAATGGGCATGGGAGCGGCAGAAACGGTGTTTTAATAGTAGAAACTTGGAGATAAGCGACGTTTTATGTCGCTTATCGCAATAGTTTATGCCGTTTTAATTGCATAAATTTTACAATAAATGATATTGACATTTGTGTTAAGTATGATATATTATTCTATAAAGTTAGTATATAACATTTTTAACAGAGGGTAAAAAATGATAGATGTAGAAAGTGAAATAAACAAATACAGAAACTGTAAAGAGCGGGGCAAACTCGAAACACTTATCCATGAGTATGAAAGCCTTGCGCTCCAGCATGCGAATAATTTAGTCTTAGCAGGTCAATATAATAAGGTGGCATTTAAGCTGAAGGAAATTTGCGATAAGCTTCCGGCTCCGAATCTAAAGAATATAACAAGTAGCGCAAAAAGCGTTTCTGTCAAAACAGCTTCGATAACTAATGCCGAGGAAGCCCGAATAAACGCCGCATGGAAACAAAAGACAGGTAAACGCTAACTCAGAGCTTGGCGCTATTGTGCCGCTATTCGGCTGACTCCAATTTGCGGTTTCTCAGATATAAACATTCATCTATTGTTATCAATATAAAGTTGAGAATATATAAATACAAGTTGATATTTATGGTTGCGTCAGGATTTATTTTTACATCATCCATAAATTCAGTCAGCTTATACAAGATTCCGGCAACGTAACCTATTTGCAGAACTATCAAAAACAACAGACTTTTGCCCGCCGTTTTTTTTGACACAAGCGACTTGTATATAGAAATTGGCCAGGCAAAGCCGAAACATATCAGCATTATGGATTCAAAAATAATCATGGGGTTTCCTCTTTTTATATTACAGGAAGTTTTGAGTGAAAGACTGGCGTAAGATCATCATCCATATTGAGTTTTATCTTCCCTTCCTCTCTTTCCACAAACAAATCCCTTACATAAAACTTAATTAATCCCACAGCATATCACCTTCTTCATCTCTCATAAATTTATCATTGTTACACCATCGGCAAATTAATTTCTTTTCCTCATTAGTTTCAGATACAATTTTAATAGTATTGTCATTTTTTATATACAATCTATATTTAATTCCAATATTCTCTAAAGGGTCGTCTTCTTCATTATCATTCTCAGTATTTTCCCATATTATACGAAGAGGTTCTAAAACATTTTTGCATTTATAGCAATGATATTTTGGAATATAATAATTACCATTTCGTTCCATTTGAAAATAGAATAAACTTAATAATTTATTACAAGTTTCACAAAAGTAAGGTGTATTCCCCAAATGTTCTGTAAATTCATAGCCGTTTTTTATGTTTTCATATATTTCAGTATTTATTTTTTTATCTTTTACCGGTGAATCTAATTTACTATATAATTCTTCAGGTGGGTCTCCGGTGGAGAGCAATGGAGATTCCCTATCATATTTTTTGTTTATGCCATAATATTTTTCTAATTGCTCTTTACAGAAACACATCATCCCTGAATCTAAGAGCAATTCATAATATGTACCTTTTTTATCATCCTCATAACAATTTGCGCATCTAATTGTTATGCCAAAACCCATAATTCCTACCTCCCCCCCTTACCCTTCTTTTTACATTATCTCGACTTTGTTATATTGTTCTTTTTCTGCTATGTTTTTTGCCAAAATTTCAAAAATACGATGATACCAATCGGAGCCGCTTTTTTCAAGTAATACTTTATTACATGTATCTACACAATCTGCGCAAATATATGAAGTAAACGGCGGCTGTGCTGAAATAAACAGACATGATAAATCATTAGACGATTTACCACAAAATGAACAAAAGATTTCTTCATACATAGGAGTTTCAGACTTCTTAGATTTTACGGATTTTATTATTTTACTTTTTGTCCCAGATTTTGATTTAGGCTTTTTTACAGATTCTTTTGCTGAACGAGGTTTTTTAACAGATATTGCTTTTTTCTTAGCCATTGTAATTGATTATATCATTTAAAACACTAAAAAGGCAAGCACTATTTTAGAAACGCTGTATACGGTGTACCTTGTAAGCAGAGGTATGTTAGGGAAATTTAGTAAGGGCTAATTTTTAGGGACTGTTCAGACAGATACGCACCCCCTGTTTTGCGATAATACTTTCAAGAGTCAATGCCTTGCTTCTCCGTTCAAATACGCTCTTCTTTGCAATTACCAAATCAAGGGGAAGCGATAATTTTTTGTAAAGCGCAAAACGGATTTCCGCATTCAAATCGCAAATATCAACATCGTTGTCGGGTATGACCAGATAAACATCCAGATCGCTGTCCGGTTTTGGTTCGCCATAAGCCCATGAGCCGAAAAGAAAAATATCTTCTATTTTTGTGTTTGAAGCAACGGCTTCAAAAATGGTGGATAATTCTTTTTGGATGTTGGGTTTCATTTCCTTACCCACCTACAACATTGCCGCTTTAAGCGGAATTATTTTTTTTAATTCCTTGCTTAACTTGCGTTTGGCGGCTATCCGTTCAAAATCCGACTGTAGACCTGAAAAATATCCATCGGTCAGACCAAAGTATTTGCAAAGGCGTAAATCAGTATCGGCGGAAATGCCTCTTTTCCCGTTTATAATGTCGCTCAGGCGGTTTTGTGGTATACCAAGCGCCTTTGCCAGAGCATTTTGGCTGATATTAAATGGCTCAAGGAACTCCGAAGCCAATACTTCGCCTATGGCAGGTAAATCATTAGCCATATTCTTCCTCCTACTATATAGTATACGTATATGCTATAATTAGTCAATACTTTTCCGCCCTTTTAATGATAATCTGTAATTTCTACATCATAGGCATTGTTTTCCTGCCATTTGAAACAAACACGATATTTATCATTTATCCTGATAGAATATTGCCCTTTTCTGTTCCCGGGCAACTTTTCAAGATGATTAGACGGCGGTACTTCAAGATCATTAAGTTTACCTGAACGATTGAGCATTGCCAGACGAATAATTGCTGACTTTATAATGCTTGAAGGAAATTTGCGGGAAAAGCCATCTTCAAAAATCTTGGCTGTTTCTTTGCATTTAAAAGATTGAATCAAGGCTACCCCTTTCTCCCTTTCCCCCTCTTTTTCCCCTCCACAAACAATTCCCCGCTCAGTTTTTGGTACAGTTCAAACAAATACGCTACCCGCTGGCTGTCATCGTCAAAAGAGCGTCCGTAAGCGGATTCTACCGCCTTGTCAAGTTTTTGGTGGGCTTTTACCAGTTCGGGTATCATTGAGGTTGTGTCGTATAATTCCGCCAGTGATAGTTCAGGGAATTTTTTGCGGGCTTCCAATACTCCCTCGGCTTCTTTTATTATTGTCTGTTTTTGTTTTTCGGTGGGTGTGGGCCAGGGGAAATTGTTGTATACGATTGTATTTGAATATCGGTAACGCATTTCAAGTCGTCCGCACACATACCGCATCCATGCCATGTGCATTGTAGAAGTAAT
>JAIRUQ010000009.1 GCA_031254315.1 Treponema sp. | reverse complement strand
GGGGATTATCCGAAAACTTATTACGAATATCCCAAATTCTTTTTGGGAGGCGGCGTACAGGTTAACATAAACGGGGGCAAGCTGGGAGCCTTTTTTGTTGATGCAAAGTTTATTATGCCCCTTTCCAATGTTATAATGAATAACTACACAAAGGAGTTTTCCCCGAAACCGGATGCCTTTTATTATAAAAGCTTCATTATAGGCATATCGGCAGGCTATAAATTCGGCTTTTTAAACCGGAAATAAGCAGTAATTTGAAAACGTGTCAAATGACTCGTTGGGGTATATCAAACATATTCATATTTTCCAGAACAAATTCCGATAAATCGAATTCTTCCTTATCTCCATTGAAAAGTCGCTGTATGTGATGGGCTTACGGTTTTATCAAGCGTTACCATTAACGGCTGCCGGCAACAAAACCCCAAATTATAAGAGGAAGAACGACTGCAACCATAAAAACAATTAACCACATAAACTACTCCTTGCCTTTTTTTTCAGGTTTTTTTGAAGTCCACAGAATACCGAGTATAAAGCATACTGCGGAAACGATGATGCCTGTCAATATCAGTATAAACTGCGGCAGTTCCCCGCGCAATATGCCGCCTAAAATAAAGCTGGCAAATGAGCAAAGAGCAGAGAGCAAAGGGGAGAGAACCGATGTAGTCGGTGAGCAAAGACTTATGAATACTGATCCTCAACCGAGACCAAAGGTCGAAGGTTCCCCTCTTGATCAGATCGTCACAGAATACAGCGCTTGGTACAGCAACACGTCCTCCGCTTCAGCATCGGTAACGCAAATGTAGCTGATACCGAATTCAAAACCTGTCGTGTAAAAAAACATTTCGCCTTGACACAAAAAGTGGGAATAATTAAACTATAATCTTATAAAAGGAGTTTTTTATGAAAAAAGGATTTGTTGTAACTATAATCTTTTTAATCGGGATTATTTTCCTTTTTTCCGCTTGCAGTGGTAAAAAGGAAAACTCTTCACGAACAAAGGTGCAGAGCGATACGGAACTTGTTTCTGAACTAAAAAATCCCAATATGGGAGAGGAAACATTATTGCCGACTATTCAAATTGGACACGCAACCGGCGATATTTTAAGCAAGTTTGAAGGTTCTTTCTCATATCACGATAACGACAACCCCGGCGATTGGATTGTAATATTAACAGACATTATGTTGAAAGAGCTGAATTTTATATCAATCAATTATGATTATGAAAGCAACTCTTTTGTTATTGATCGTACATTGTTTTCTCGTACTGAATGGCAACCCGATTTGGCTTTTAGAGTAAATATGTATGTTTCTGATGGAATCCCTAATCGCGGAATATCTTATATAGACGGAAAAAATATAAAAAGATATTTCTATATTAGTGAAAGCGGCGTTGACGGCTCACTTTTACTGGGCGAATTTATTCCTGTGGTAAGGAGCGTACCGGTTGCCGCTAACGAGTAGCGCAAGAGCGTCTGGTACTATAAAATGAAGATACAAGACGGGAAAAATCCTGTTTTTGTATACACATTCGTTGAATGTGGTTCAAAAAAAGGAGGTTTTTATGAGGAAAAAAATTATTCTCTTGGCAATGCCTGTTCTCATTCTGGCATTAAGCATGGCTCTGCTTGGCTGTGTTACAACCGGTTCTCAAGGACCGCAATTGAGCGTAACGGTTACAGGTATACCCGCAGAGTATAACGGTAAGTTAGGGTGGGTTTTGATGGATACTGGTCCTTCCCGTAACGACCCGACTGTTGCATGGGCGATGGGAACTATAAGTAACGGTTCAATAACATTCAATATATTGGATTGGAAAACTGACAAGCCGTACAACAAAACCGGAAATTATTTTGTTACATACTTTGTATGGGAAAGTTTAGATGCCGTAAGGGCTCCCGGAGTAGACGCGCTTTACACTGGAATTATAATGAGCAAGGCTTTTGGTGAAACTACCTCTGTTGGATTTTCTGAATTTACAAAGATGTAAGTTCCGCGATTTGACTTGTGAGAAACTTTGAACCTACGGTTTGGGTTGGTTCTCTCACAAGTCATGCATTTTTTCATTTTCAACGCTAGGCAAATTCCGTAGCTACTACCGTTGCGTGTCCTAGCGTTGTGTGTACTTAACCAAACCTAACTTTTTTTTAGCTTCGGCAAGGGAATACAATTTCCCCGATCTGTTCTTGTTAAATTCCATGACTGCTTTTTCCGCCCACAACTCATCCATATAATCTTGGGCGGCTTTCTCGTCGCCAAAGGGCAGTACAACAAACTTTGGTTTGTTTTTCTCTGATATAATTTGAAATTCTGCCATATAATTACCCCCTGTAAATATCTTTCCGGTGTGCCACATCAATAACCGTAATCGTCAATATCTTATCAATCACGTTATATACCCCGCGATAATCTCCGAATCTAAATCGAAAATTTTGACTGTTTTTCAAACGTTTCACAAAAGACAATGGCGCATATGGATCTTTTGCAATAATGATAAGTTTCCTCATAAATCTGTCTACATCCGCTTTTGGGATTATCTGGAGTTTTTTCACAACTTTCTCAGTCATCACAATTTTGTACATAATTTATATTATAATAACTACGCTTGTTGCGTCAACGGCGACATTGCTAATAAGAATAGACAATTTCGGCAGATACTACCGTTGCGTGTTCATGAAGGTTCTTGATCTGCTTGGATATAGGCTACAAACACCCCCAAAAACGCAAAATCATACCAAAGTATGAGCCCTTTTTGATCAAAATCATACCAAAGTATGATTTACATTTACTAAAAATTTGACAAGAATTTACCTATGTACGCAAAAATACGCAAAAGTGAGGAAATTACCCATATAATCGGGAGAACGGGGCTTTTCATCTGTATTGGCGGCAAACACACGAGGAAAACATGAACGATGAAAAAAAACTGATAATTTTGGTTGATGACAGTGAAGTAAATCTCCACATTGGCAGGAATGCGCTTGCCGGAAAGTATGCCGTGCTAACTGCGCCCTCGGCTGTCGAACTTTTTTCCCTATTGGAAAAGAACACCCCTGCTTTTATTCTGCTGGACATAGATATGCCGGGGATGAACGGCTTTGAGGCAATAACCATTCTTAAAACAAAAAAGCAAACTCAAAATATTCCGGTAATTTTCCTAAGCTCTCGTGATGGAACTAATGACATAAACACCGGTTTTTCTCTTGGGGCGGTTGACTTCATACATAAACCGTATAACCCAAAACAGTTACTTGACCGTATAGCAAAAGCGGAATTAATATAAGATTATAGAAGTATTTTAAGATAAAAAGGGGAATTAAGGGCAAAGATGTATAGGTTTGGTCTACAGAGAAAGATTCTCCTTTTAGCGTTGATAAGCGCATTGGGCATTATTCCGCTCTTTGCCCAAGATCAATCTACTGTACGCAAGGATATATGGGTTTGTCCGGTATTTGAGTCCGGCTACTACGGGCTTTCAAACATGGCTTTTGGCGGCGGCGTTGCTTTGGGTTACGGGGACAAAGTTGCGTTAGGGCTAAAAGTTATCTACTGGAGTGACCTTGAAGAAGTCAGATCGTTGGAACTGAACTTTTTGGTGCGGTTATACCTGTCTGTGTTGTACCGCCCCGAAACGTCTGAATCTTCCGGTCTATTTATTCAGTTTTCAGGCGGTCCTGTAATTTTTGCCTATAAGAGCGATATCGAAATGCCCTCAGAAGTAGGGGCTTTTTCCGCCGGACTTACTCTGGGCTGGCGTTTCCTTCTTGGCAAATCCTTCTTTGCTGAAGGGGCAATCCGGGGCGGCTATCCGTATATTGTCGGCGGCGGACTGTCCGCAGGGATTAGGTTTTAAGGAGCATTAGTAAAGAGAAGAGAGAAGAGATAACCACGGAGGACACGGAGAACACGGAGAAAGAAAAAAGAGAGCGAAGAGAGAAAAGAGACGCCCAAGCATGCACCGCGTTAAGCGGTGTAGATGAATAAGTCAGCATGGCGTGGCGCTAAAGAGGGCTAACGCGATGAATAATGCGCGAAGGCTTTAGCCTGAGCGGCGCTCGCCCAAGCATGCACCGCGTTAAGCGGTGTAGATGAATAAGTCAGCATGGCGTGGCGCTAAAGAGGGCTAACGCGATGAATAATGCGCGAAGGCTTTAGCCTGAGCGGCGCACCCTGGTAAAGAGCAGAGGGAAAAGAGAGGTATGAGTAATGAGTAGAGAGCGAAAAGATTATAACCTCATAGTTCACGGAGGGAAAGGGCAGAAATCCAAGTTGACTGCCTTAATAGCCGTTGTTTTCGGTATTGTATTGCTCTCGCTTTCTGGGTGTCCCAATTCTTGGATGGAAGATATTTTAAAACCCTTAATAGATAGGGAGAATACGGATGGAATTACTTTTTTCACCGTAACATTTGACAGTAACGGCGGAAGCCTTGTAGAAAGCCAGCAGGTAGCCGAAGGTGAGAAGGCAGTCCGCCCCACTCCTAATCCAACAAAATCAGAGAACGACATTATATTTGGTTTTATGAACTGGTACGATAACGAGGAATTGGATGATCCTCATTATGATTTTGATACCCCTGTTACAGCCGACATAACCCTGTACGCCAAATGGAACGATATAACCTGTGAGGTTACCTTCAATAGAAACGATGGAAGCGATTTTGAGAAGCATGTTGTAGGCGAAGGTGGCACGGTAAGCGAACCAGATGCCCCGGAGAGACATTTCGACATAATCGCCGGACTGTACTTGGGAAATCCGGAAGATGCTCTCTACTATAAATTTTTAGGCTGGTATGATGCGGATGATAAACTTTATGACTTTGACACGCCGGTAATCGAAAACATCACCCTTACCGCGAAATGGGATGAGCCGGAATCCCGTATTTCCGAAGTAGAGGGAAACGATGTAGCCGAAGCCGTTACCTATGTAAACAAACACCCCGAAACCTACACCCTGCTGATTGGTGCGAACGTGGAGGCAGACGCTCAAACGCTGAGTGCGGGTAATCTAACCATCATCGGTATTGAAAGCGAGCGTACCATAACGGCTAATAGTACCTATCTTTTTACTGTCCAAAACTCGGCAAATCTTACGCTAGGGGAAAACATTACTCTTAGTAGTACTAATAATAGCTATGAGTACCCTCTGGTAAGTGTGGCTACCGGAAAACTAACCATGCTAGATGGCTCAAAAATCACCAATTATAATAATAGCAGTGAATTAACCTCTTATGCTGGCGTGATACATTTATCCGGCGGTTCCTTCACAATGGAAGGCGGCGAAATCAGCGGCAATACCGCCGTTGGGGTATATATGCTCACTGGAACCTTCAACATGAACGGTGGAATAATCTCCGAAAATGAAGCCACCAACGGCGGCGGCGTGTATGTTGTATATAGCACGGGGATATTCAATATGAACGGTGGGACAATCTCAGGTAATGAAGCCACCAACGGCGGCGGGGTGTTTGTGTACAGCGGAACCTTCAACATGACTGGTGGGGAAATCTTCGAAAATAACGCCTACAACGGCGGCGGTGTGTATGTGAACAACAGCGGAACCTTCACCATGACTGGCGGGGAAATCTCCGGCAATAAAGTCTCTTCCGCCCCCGAAGATGACAGCAATACCACCAGCAGGGGCGGCGGGGTGTATCTGAATAGCGGAAACTTCACCATGGACGGCGGAATGATCTCCGGCAATAAAAATGTCCACAGCGGCGGCGGGGTATATGTGAAAGGAGGATTCTTCTCCATGAAAAGCGGGACAATCTCCGGCAATAACGCCTACAACGGTGGCGGTGTGTATGTGAACAACAGCGGAACCTTCACCATGACTGGCGGGGAAATCTCCGGTAATGAAGCCCCCAACGGCGGAGGGGTGTCTGTGGGAGACACTGGAACCTTCAACATGAACAACGGGACAATCTCCGATAATGAAGCCGGTCTCGGCGGCGGGGTGGCTGTTGGAAACAATGGAATCTTTTCGATGAACGGCGGTGAAATCTTAAACAATAACGCCAACTACGGCGGCGGGGTGTGTGTGGCTGGACCCTTTACCATGAAAGGCGGGACAATTACCGGCAATACCGCCCCCTCCGGCGGCGGGGTGTATGTGGACAACGACGGAATCTTCACAATGGACAGCGGGACAATCTCCAGCAATATCGCCGACAACAACGAAGCCGACGAAGACCATGACGGCAACGGCGGCGGTGTGTTTGTGAATGGAACCTTTACGATGAACAGCGGGACAATCTCCAACAATACCTCCGTCGGTGCTGGCGGCGGTGTGTTTGTGAACATGGGAATCTTTACGATGATGGATGGGGTAATTTCCGGCAATAAAGCCGTAATCGGTGGCGGGGTATTCGTGTTTGGAACCTTCCGTATCTTTCAAGGAACAATCTACGGTTCAAATGCAACACCTTCGAGCCTGAGTAATACCGCTTTGGGGACGGCATTGTTCCTTATGTCCACAGGAGGATTTGCCCAGTACGCCCAGTACGGCACGTTCATCGACAACATATGGAGCGGCACTGACATTGAAGTCGATGATAACGGCTATTACGACAACACGATTAGGGTGTTGAATGGGGTGTTTGATCCATGAGCAAAGAGGAATGGGGAGAGACCTCACACAAAGGCACGGAGTGCCTAAAAGATTGCACGGCGTTAAGTCGTGTCTCTTGGGTATCGGTAGCACGGCAAGAGCCCAAACAAAGGCTACCGTTACAAGGAAAGCAAGCTTGCTTTAGCAAGCGTAGGGGCGACGAAGGTGAATGAGAGAAAAATATTTCTTTCTTCTTTGTGCCTTTGTGCCTTGGTGTGAGATTATTCTGCAAAATGAGGAATGAGCAAAGAGGAAAGGATGAAAAGTGAATAGAGAAAATGAGTTACATATCGGCGATGATTTTCAGAAACTGTTCTGGCGGTACTTCGCGGGGAACTTCGAGCATAATCAGGCAGTCAGCCGGTATATCTATTGTTTGTGTAACGGTCATGCGTCCCTCCGGTCCGCGTGCCGAGCGGAATGGATTATATGCACCGCCATACGGCGGTGCGCGTCATAAGGTAAATATAGCATGAAAAGGCGAAGGGAGCAAGGAGCAATGAGCAACAACGAAAACAAAAAAGAAAGACGCAAAGGTCTAATGAAGGTAGGATTCTCAATTGGCGCAAAACTTATCACTATAATTTCCATTATCGTGCTTGTTTCTCTTGGCTCAATTACCGCCTTGGTGTCTTGGCTGGTTCGCCAGGATTTGCAGGTCGCGGCAGAAGAAAACAATTTTGAAATTAACCGCCGCTCGTCTGCAGAAATGGAATCAACACTGGCAAACATCCGCTCCAACTCCAGAGTGCTAATGCAGGCAATTACAGCGGTGGGAACCGGAAGCGCCATTGCAAAGGACACGGTAGAACTTTTCTTTGAGGAGAATCCGCAGGTTGCGGCGCTCTTCTTTACCTCAGGAACTCAAGCGGACAGAATTTTGATCAATAGCCGCTTCTTTCATTCAAAGGAAGTTGACGAGAAGCTGGCGGAATCATACCGCAATGATCACAGAATGGATTTAAGACGCGCTGTCGCAGGAGAGACGATACTTCTCAATGCCGCTCCTTATTTTTCAATTCCCGCGCTTGCCTTTTTCTTCCAGTGGCGCGGCGGAGGCGCGGGGGCTTTGTTTTCAACGGCAGAGCTTAATAACAGTTTTGGTTTCGGCAATAATCAGTCCTATCTCCTCAATGACTTAAGCGATATTTTGATTCACGCGGATTTTAATCTGGTACGCTCCGGTGTAAATGTAGCTAACCGAAGTTACACTAAGTTTTTACGGGAAAATACGGCGCGGAATTCCCAGACCATGTACACCGATGAAGATGGGGAGCGTTATTTTAGGGCGTTTACAAAACTCAATACCGGAGGATGTACGGTAGTTACAGACATCGAATACGACAAAGTCTTTGAAGGGATTGCGGCTACTACAAGACGCAACATCTACCTTACTGCGGCTGTTTTGTTAATTTCAATAATGTTGATTTGGTTTTTCGCTAAAAGTATTTCCGTCCCGCTCAAGGCGCTGGCTAAAGCGGCGCATATAATCGAAGGCGGAGCTTTTGAAGTGAACCTGCGTCCCAAAAGCAGAGACGAGGTGGGCGTGTTGACATCCAGTTTCCAAAGGATGTGTTCGGCGCTTGGCATTTTTGGCAGGTTCACCAACCGCGACATTGCAGTACGGGCAATGCGCGGCGAGATTAAGCCCGGCGGTCTTCCCAAACATGCAACGGTCTTCTTCTCTGACATTCGCGGCTTTACGGAAAAATCCGAAAACTTTACAAAGGTATTTGAAAAGGGAGCGTCTGACCGTATCGTTCACTGGCGCAACGAGTACCTTACCAAGATGGTTGAGTGCGTTGAAAAAACCAACGGCGTTGTTGATAAGTTTATCGGCGATGCGGTAATGGCGCATTGGGGTACGGCATACACCGCAGGAACTCCGCGCAAGGACGCTTTCAACTGCGTAGCCGCCGCGCTTATGATGCGCAAAGCCCTTTATTTCGCAAACAAGAGACGCCGCAAGGATGATCCGGGCAATCCGCCAATTCAAATTGGTTGCGGTATCAATACTGGGATTGTAACAGCAGGGCAGATTGGTTCGGACTTGCGAATGGAATACACGGTAATAGGCGACCCGGTAAACCTCGCATCCCGGATCGAAGCCCTCAACAAACCATTGGGGACGGACATCCTTATCAGCGAAAATACTTGGCGGTTGTTGAAGGATAAACTTATCACCGAAGAAATGCCTTCGGTCTCGGTAAAAGGAAAAGCAAAACCCGTGCGGATATTTGCGGTAGTCAACATTGCCACAGTCCGCAAAGGTCCAAAGACACTGTCCGCTGTCCGCAAACTTCTGGGTATTAAAGCCCCGAATCTTTCCAATGTGGATGTAGATGCGCATGAAGAAAAATACACGATAGGCGCTAAATAATAGGGAACACAATGAGCAAGAAAATACATAACGATTCAGACGGCAATTTCAGATTTTTGGACTTCCTTGTAATTTTGCTCTGTCTTTCCGGCGCACTCTTCCTCGTAAATATGTTCAGGGTCGATCTGTTCAGCACCCTCGATTCAAAAAACGAACAACCTGTGGGGACTATCGTTATAAAAAACAATATTGTCCAACGGCGTTTGGCAAACCGTGTTCTCTGGGACAGACTGGTCGTTGATTCGCCGGCATACATGGGAGACTTAATTCGGACAGCGGATTTATCCGAAGCTATGCTTCACATAGGAAGCAGTAGCATTGAACTTGGTGAAAGAACGCTCATACGCATACAGCGTTCACCGGACGGCTCTATTCAAATTGATCTTCAAGAGGGAAACGTTGTCTTTATTGCAGGAGCCGGTGGCGAGAAGATAGCGCTGAGTATAATGGGACGTAAAGTAGAAGCAGTGCCGGGAACAATACTCAGCGCGTCGGCAGGGATAGAAGACTTAACAGTGAAGGTCAGCGAAGGGACTGCCTACTTCAACGATAATGAACAGAGACGGGAAATTTCTTCCGGTTCAATGATTGCTTTGTCTGCCGCAGGGCAGGAGCGAATTGAAAAAGTAGCGGTTGCTATTAAGCCGCATCCCAACGCGCGTTATCTTAAAAATGGGACGGAACCCCTGCCTGTTAATTTTTCATGGAACAGTTTAAACCTTGATCCGGCAGAGACACTTCGCATGGAGATTTCCAATGACAGAAACTTTAACCGGATCATTCATGTCATCGAAAATATTGACGCTACTGCCGGCGTTTCTCCTGATGTTTCTCTTGACAGCGGCATCTGGTACTGGCGGCTGACTTCAACAAAACCCGGAGTTCCCCCTCGTGTCATTTCAACAGAACGGCTTATTGTAACATCAGCAGAAGGACCGCCTTTGTTAAGCCCTGTAAAGGACAGCCTGTTTCTCTATCATAACGATTTGCCGCAGATACGTTTCCAGTGGTCAGAAGTAGAGGGGGCTTCATCTTATATTATGGAAGCCTCTGAATCACCGAACTTTGTAAACCCACGGCTTCGCATACAGACAACATCTGTTTTTTTATTTAATTCAAGTCTTGATCAGGGAACATGGTATTGGCGTGTAATGCCGGTCTTTCCTTCTGTGTACGAAGGCAACCCTACTTTTTCACCGGCTTCTTCTTTTCGCATAGAGCAAGGCGGACCTGATGAAGTAGGTCTGGTACTGCCTGATATAGCAAGAGAACCGCCCACGCCGAGGCTGTCGGAGCCGGTTCCGATAAGACTAAGCCTGTTGTCTCCGTCAGCGGGAACATCTATTGCAGGGCTTACCGCATTAAGACAGCAAACCGTATTTCGCTGGAATGGTGATGGAACGATTGTAAGATCAAGATTTATTCTTTCCCAAAACAGAAATCCATTACAGGGACGACCTGCAGTTGAGATTATCAATCCGGGTAATACAATCCGTTTGAACCGTCTGGGGGAAGGAACTTATTACTGGACAGTTGAAGCTCAAAGTCCCGATGGACTTATCAGCGCCGCAGAACCACGTCAACTGCGGATATTGGCAGTACCGCTCCTTCCTGCTCCGGGAAATTTGCAACCGCTTGCGGGACATCGTATCGGGCTCGAAGAACTAAAAGCACAAGCCAACATTGCCTTCTCATGGTCGGCAGTTCAGGGAGCCAATGCGTATATCATTACAATTTACGAACAGACCGATAGCGGACGGCGGCAAATTATCCAGAGACCTCCTGAAAACCGCACGAGTTGGACACTGGATAATCTCGCTACAGTTGGTCGGGGAACTTTTGTCTGGCAAGTAGAAGCGGTGAACAGGAATTCCGCAGGTGCAATTGATCAGCGCGGCAGGATGGGGGAAAGCACTTTTGTCATCGACATTCCCCGACCCGGTCAAATACAAGCAGAAGACCCGGGGACTCTCTATGGCTTCTAAAAAACGCAAAAAGAATTTTTACCACGGAGAACACGGAGGACACGGAGGAAGAAGAAAAAATCTAATCCAAACTCCGTGTACTCCGTGCTCTCCGTGGTTATATTTTCTTCTTACAATGTTATTCTTTCTGCCTGTTACTTTTTTGCAAGCGCAGGAGCAGGGGTATTTTCTGGACACAAGCGGGGATGAACCTCGTTTTATTCAACGACTGACATGGACAGGAGACGAATATGCACAGCGTTATGAAATTATAATTGAAAAAGAAGAAAATGGGAGATACCGGGAAGTCAGGCGGGAGTCCACCACTGCACTTTCTATGGAA
This sequence comes from Treponema sp., assembly GCA_031254315.1. Classification (GTDB taxonomy): domain Bacteria; phylum Spirochaetota; class Spirochaetia; order Treponematales; family Breznakiellaceae; genus WQXQ01. The sequence goes on along the minus strand of JAIRUQ010000009.1, from coordinate 2,280 downwards.
GTTTCCCTCTCGTCGGGAAAGTACCGCTTCCTTGTGGTTCCCTATGATTTTCTGAACCAGAGCGGCGAAAGATCACCGTGGATGTACATTGAAGTACTTCCCGCCTTTTATCCTGAACTGGACGATGTCTTGCCGGAATTTTCTCTTTCAGATACAGATTTGCAATCAAGGAACAGAGTATATGAAATGCAGATTTCAGGAAAGAATCTTGTTCCCGGCGCAGAAATATTTCTGCGCGGTCCAAATGGTGAACACATTGTTCCCTTAGAAATACAAACCAGCGAGGACGGCGATCATGTTCAGCTTCGTTTTGAAAAGAAGCTGTTGACTCCCGGAGATTATGAACTCGTAGTTATAAACCCCGGCGGTCTTAGTACCAGTAAAAGCGAAGTCCCCTTTGTTCCTCCTGCAAATCAAAGAGCGGCGCATGTCTTTTTAAGCGCAGGCTGGATGCCGCCTGTTACAGCATACGATGACGGAAACCGTTTTTTCGGTGAAGTGTGGTCTCCCTCAGGCGCGGTAATCCGTTTTGGCATAGCAGACGCAAACCCGGGTATCATTAACTTGGGAGCGGAATTGACAGAGTCATGGAGTACCTATGACGCTTCCGGCGGAGTACATTTTTTTGATACCACAGTAAACTTTTTAATGCAGAAGATTTCTCCAGATGAAAAAGCAATCGTTACACTCCGGCTCGGTGTCGGATATGTTTTACCACTGAATGATGATATTGAGTTTTCTATGGACTTCCTCCACTCAAACATAGGCATTTCTTTCATGGGCTTTATCGGAGAATCTATTTATATGGAACTCGGTATTGACTGCGCCAATTGGTTTACCGGACATATCTCCGGCAATCTCCGCCCATGGATTGGCATTGGCTTACGGCTTTAGCTCAACGCTTTCGCCTGTCTCAGACGAAGTTTATCGCTTTTTAATCTATTGACACATCTTCAAAAAAGTGATAAAGTGACTTTTGTATATTTCAAAGGAAGCGGTGTGAGAATCACCCACTAACCCGTAACTGTATTTGGGAAGATTTTGCCATTTACGGTCACTGTCCGACCACTATTAAGTGGTTAGATGGGAAGACCGGCAGAAGAATTGCCCGACCACTTAAACGATGTTTATGTAGTCGGACAGAGCCCATAAGTCAGGAAACTTTGGTATGCACGCTTCTGTAAGAAGCGAGATTGCGTACGCAATCAATCATCTTTTTCAGGCTTCGAGGACTAAGCCGTGATAAAAATACCGTTTCACAACCCGGTAATTTTTTCTCATGAGGATAAAACGTTTTGGAGAACCGTTTTATCAGGGAACTCTCATGTTCCCCGGCTTCTTTTCTTCGGAAAGGAGTTTCTATGTTCTTATTTTTGAAGAAAGCTTTTTGTAAAAAAGCGGCTTTATTGGGCTTGGCTCTGGTTTTACTGACAAGCGTATTATTTGTATCGTGTGATGACGGCGGCGGTTCTGACCCCGTTAATGCTAAACAACCGAGTATTACTACCCAGCCATCCGAAACTACCGACTGGGATGTAAGCACAACTGATTCTATTGACCTAACAGTAGCCGCAACCAGCCCTGACGGCGGGGTCATCAGTTACCAGTGGTATTCAAATTCGAGCGCAAGCAATACCGGTGGTTCTATAATGGATGGCAAAACGGAGGCAACTCTCACTCTTGCAAAGAATGACTATCTCGTAAATGGTAATTACTATTTCTATGCGATAACAACAAATACAAACAATAGTGTCAATGGAACCAAAACCGCGACTGCGGCTAGTTCTGCCGCCGCCGTTACCGTATCTGGCAACGCAAGTTTACCCATTACCTCACAGGCTGATATGGAAAAAATAGGTACCGGTACGGACGGTTGGCTCATGTCGGCAACTTATGTACTCGCAAACGATATAACACTTACGGACTTCACACCCGTTGGCATTGAAGCAACACCCTTTACCGGAACATTCCTTGGAAACGGAAAAACAATTACGCTGACCAGCTTTGCCTCTGTTACCACTAACCGGGAAATTGGCATTTTTGGCTATGTAAAAGGAGCGTCCGCATCGACAAAAGCGGTGATAAAAAATCTGACGGTACAATCATCGGTAAACGTCACCGAAACAGGCACAGGGCTCTTTCAAAATGTCGGTCTTGTAGCGGGTTACGCGGAGTATGCTGAAATAGACAACATTACACTGTCGGGGAACTTTTCTTACACATCGGACGGAAGAATCCATCTGGGCGGAATTGCCGGAACAATCAACCAAACGGGAACGG
>JAIRUQ010000124.1 GCA_031254315.1 Treponema sp. | reverse complement strand
AATAGCGAAAACACGCGAAGCCGATGAACGCGCACAGCTCATGATTGAAAATACGCCTCTTACTGTCATGGTGTGGAATAAAGATATTCAAATTCTTGACTGCAACGAGGAAGCGGTAAAAACTTTTGGATTATCCAGCAAACAAGAGTACATAGACAGATTTTTCAGCCTTGCGCCGGAGTATCAGCCCAACGGAATGACATCGCAGGATATGATACAAAAAGAGATTACGAAAACTTTTCAAACGGGCTATGCCTACTTTGAATGGATGCATCATCATGGGGTAACCGGTGAAGATATACCGTTCCAAATCACATGGATTCGCGTCAATTACAAAGGTGAGATTGCCGCAGTGAGCTATGCGCAAGACTTGCGCGAGCTTAGAGCCGCAATCTCAAAAATACGCGAAGCTGATGAACGCGCTCAAATCATGTTTGATGTCGCCCCTTATGCCTGCTGTATGTACGACAAAAACGGCGACATGATTGACTGCAATCAGGAAATCGTAAATATGTTTGGATTAAAAGACAAAGAGTCTTACTTCAAACGGGCATCAGAATTGTCTCCTGAATACCAGCCTGACGGGGAGTTGTCTTCCGTGAAAGCAGACCGCAACGGTTCTTTGGCGATTGAAAAAGGCATTCACCGCTTTGAGTGGCTGCACAGAAGACTTTCCGGCGAACTTTTCCCTGCCGAAATAACTATGGTGCGCGTTAATTACAAAGGCGAATACGCAGTTGCCGGTTACATCAGAGATTTAACCGAACAAAAGGCAAAAGAAAATCTTACAAAAGAAGTAATGGAAAAGACCACCACCCTTACGGCGATTCTTGACACCGCTCCCGATTTAATATTCGTTAAAGATTTAGAGTCGAGGTACATACAATGCAATAAAAGTTTTGAAGCTCTTATGGGCTGTTCTTGCGAAAACATTATCGGTAAAGACGATGCCGAAGGATTAAACGCCCCGCCTGAAGTTGCGGCGGCATTTGTCGCCGAAGATAAAAAGATTTTCGACAAGAAAAAGATGGTCAGTTTTGAGGATCACATAATAGCCGCTGACGGATCAAAGGTGCTTTTCGAAACAGTAAAGTCGCCGCTTATCGTTAACGGTAAGATGACAGGTCTTGTAGGCATAGCGCGCGATATAACCAAGCGCAAAGAAATGGAGAAAGAACTGCTAAGGCATCACGCGCTTATGGACACGGTAAACGCCGCCGCCGCAGTTTTGCTTGAACCTGATACAGACGGCGGCATTAACTCCATAAACCGCAGTATGGAAATGGTCTGCCAAAAGATGGATGTGGACAGAGTTTACCTCTGGGAAAATGTCAAGAAAGGCAATGACGAATTGTCTTTTAGGCAAATTCACAAATGGATTTCCCCCGATTATCCCTTAGACAGTAATTTAACCGAATTTTCATGCGGAAACCTGCCGTACTGGAACAGCCAGTTCGCTGAAAGAAAAAGCATTAACGGTCCAATAGACAGCTTCCCGGAAGCTGAACAGGAATTTCTCTCCCAGCAGGAGATTCAATCAATCTTGGCAGTGCCATTGTTCTTCAAGGAAGAGTTGTGGGGCTTCGTCAGTTTCGATGACTGCCGCAAAAGCCACTTATTCTCAAAAGCCGATGAACACACTTTAAGCTCATGGGGATTGCTGGTCATAGGAGCCATTCAGCGCGGAAAAATTATGCTCGATCTGGAACACGCAGTATCAGAAGCAAAGAGAGCATCTTCAGAAGCGATGAAGGCGTACGCTCAGGCGGAACACGCGCTGGAAGCAAAGAGCCGCTTTATCGCCAACATGAACCACGAAATGCGCACCCCAATGAACGTCATTGTAGGACTTACCGATTTAATGATGGAAGAAAAAGGAGTCCCCGAAAAAGTAAAAGAAACGCTGGTAAAAATAAACATAGCCGGAGACACATTGATGGGACTTATCAGCGACGTGCTTGATATTTCCAAAGCAGAAGCGGGCAAAATGGATTTGATACCCGTTCAATACGATGTGGCAAGTATGTTGAATGATGTTATCACGCTCAGCACAATACGCGCCGAAGACAAACCAATCACATTCAAACTGGACATTCACGAGGATATGTTTGAAAGCCTCTATGGAGACGAACTTCGTGTAAAACAAATACTCAACAATCTTTTAAGCAACGCCTTCAAATATACCAAAAAGGGAGAGGTTACTCTGGGCGTAAGCTGTCAGCACGATGGCGAGGCGGTATGGCTTTCCTTCTATGTAGAAGATACAGGTATCGGCATACGCAAGGAAGACATAGGGAGACTTTTCAGCGATTACAGTCAGGTAGATACAAAAGCTAACCGTAAAATTGACGGAACAGGATTGGGCTTGAGCATAACCAAAAAGTTTGTAGATATAATGGACGGCGAAATATCCGTCAAGAGCGATTATGGCAGGGGAACAGTTTTTAGTGCGCGTGTCAGACAGGGCTTTGTTACCGATAAGGTCATAAGCAAAGAAACCGTAAAGAGCCTTAGCAGTCTGCGCTATCTGGACGACAAAAAGAAAGCGCAGAAAAAACTTGAACGCGCCGATTTAAGTTACGCAAGAGTTCTTGTAGTAGACGACTTCCCTACAAACCTTGATGTCGCCGCCGGAATGTTACGCAAGTACAAAATGCAGGTGGACTGCGTAATGAGCGGACAGGAATCCGTAGATGCGATAGCCCGAGGCAAGCCCGTATACAACGCCATCTTTATGGATCACATGATGCCGGAGATGGACGGAGTAGAAGCTGTAAAGTTAATCCGCGCCTTAAAAACCGATTATGCAAAAAACATATCGATTATTGCGCTGACCGCCAACGCAGTCGCCGAAAGCGAGAAAATGTTTTTAGAGAACGGCTTTGACGCATTTTTACCAAAGCCTTTCAATACGATGAGTCTGGATTCTGTTGTCCAGCGATGGGTAAGGGATAAAACAAAGGAAGGGTGAGCAATGAACAATGAAAAATTAGCAAAGAAAAAAACAAGAAATAAACTTATCCTGTTTATTTGTTGCTCATTGCTTATTCTTCATTGTTCGTTTGTTTTGTCTTGCGGTAAAGGCGGCAGTGCGGTTGGATTGCAAAATGCGGAGCCTCCATTCGCTTCGTTCAGGGATGTTCCCGGCGTAACGGCGCAGGAAATCGCCGCCATTGAAGCGCTTGGGGAGCGGTACAGCCATTTTGTTTACGGACTTGACCATACGAGCGAGGCTTTTCCTGTTCATATGGGGCAAGACAATGAAATCGGCGGATATGCCGCGCGTCTTTGCGGGTGGCTGTCTGATCTTTTCGGTATACCATTTATCCCCAGTCTGTATATAGATGATTGGCATAACCTTCTGGCTGAATTTGAAAACGGTAATGTTCATTTTATGGGCGATCTGATGCCCACAGCAGAACGCAGGGAAACGCATTTTATGACCGGCACAATTTCCGAGCGTTCGTTAACGGCATTTCAAGCGGCGGGCGCTAGTCCCATTACCGAGATTGCAAAATCACGTCCGCCGCGCCTGGCATTCCCAAGAGAATATGTCCTGCACGCGCATACCGTAGAGACTGCGGAATACGCATTCGAATCTGTTTTTGCCGATAATTACGCTCATGCATATAGGATGATAGCCAGTGGTGAGGCTGATGCATTCATAACCATGCATACCGCGGAACCCATGCTTGCCCGCTACGGCGATGTAGTTAGTGAAACCTTTTTTCCGCTGGTCTTCGCATCGGCATCGCTATCGACGCGAAAAGCCGAACTTAAACCTATCATATCGGTTGTGGAAAAGGCGCTGGAAAACGGCGCAATGCCCCATTTAGCCGGACTGCACGCTCAGGGGAACTATGATTACCTAAGGAATGAATTGTTCAAGCAATTAACTGACGAGGAACTTGACTATATACGAAGTAACCACGTTGTTAAGATTGCGGCTGAAACCGCCAATTATCCGATTAGCTTCTATAATGACAACGAGGACAAATTCCAAGGAATTGCTTTTGATATACTGAGTGAACTTGAAACTATAACGGGGCTGTCCTTTGAGATTGCGGACACCCGGCATCGGAGTTTTATTTCAGGAGCGGATATGGTTGAACGCGGCGAAGTCTCCATGATTACCGAGCTGGGAACCTTTAAGGAAAACAAAGGTCGCTTCTTGTGGCCACAAACTCCGATTATGAAGGATCATTCCATCCTCATCTCCAAATCCGAATTTCCTGAAGTTCATTTCAATGAATTGGGGAACGTGAATGTCGGTATGGTTACCGGTACAGGGCATGCCGCATTGTTTAAGGGATGGTTTCCGAACAATACAGGTTATATGGAATACGACAACTCCGACAGCGCGTTTAATGCTTTGAAACGCGGGGAAATTGACATACTGCTGTCCAGGGCAAATTATCTTCTTTCTCTGGAAAACTATAAAAAGATTGCGGGGTACAGAGCAAATACGGTACTTAACAATTACTTTAACTGTTTCTTCGGGTTTAACAAAGAAGAAGCGCTCCTGTGCGGAATTGTTGACAAAGCTTTGCAACTTATCAACTTGGAAACTATATCGGGAATCTGGACGCACAAAACATTTGATTACCGGGCAAAAGTGGCGGAAGTGCGCCTGCCTTGGCTCATAGGTGCGGCATCCCTGTCTTTGGTCGTGTTGACTTTGATACTGATCATGTTTTATAGAAGCCGGAATGAAGAAAAACGGCTTGCAAAACTGGTAAAAGAAGAAACCGCCACCATTTCGGCAATCCTTGAAGCCACACCGGATCATTTATTCTGTAAGGACATAAACCGGCGCTTTACACGGTGCAATAAAAAGTTTTCGGATTATCATAACATCCGTAGCGCTGATATCTTAGGCAAAACAGAGGAAGATGTTTTTGGAGAGCCATCGGAATTAACGACAAGTCTGAGCGCCATAGAAAACAAAATTTTTAATGAAAAAACGATGCATATCAAAGACAACAAGGTTCCGGCTCCTGATGGAAGTGTACATCTTTTCGAGACTATAAGAGCTCCCCTTATTCTGGATGAAAAAGTAATCGGACTGGTGGGACTGGGGCGTGATATAACCATGCGCAAGACCGCAGAAGAGGATGCAAGAAAGTCCTCCGCCGAGGCAATGAAGGCTTATGCGCAAGCGGAATACGCTACCAAGGCAAAAAGCCGCTTTATCGCCAACATGAGCCACGAAATGCGCAACCCTATGAACGTGATCATCGGGCTTACCGGTTTGCTACTTGAAGAAGAAAACACGCCGGACAAAACCAAAGATACTCTGGAAAAAATAAATACTGCGGGAAATACCTTAATGGGACTTATCAGCAATGTGCTGGATATCTCCAAAGTTGAATCGGGCAAAATGGAACTGATACCGGTACAATACGATGTACCAAGTCTGTTAAACGATGTTATCACACTCAACATCATACACCTTGAGGATAAGCCAATCACCTTCAAACTGGACATTGACGAGAATCTGCCGCTCATGCTGTTTGGGGACGATATCCGCATCAAACAAATATTGAATAATCTGTTAAGCAACTCTTTCAAATACACCAAGAGGGGAAGAATTACTCTAAGCGCGAATTGCAGTAAGGACAAAGTCGGCGTATGGCTGTCCTTTTGCGTTAGCGATACCGGAATAGGCATACACAAGGAAGACATGCCAAAGCTTTTTAGCGATTACAATCAGGTGGATGTCAGCGCCCATCGTGGAATTCAGGGAACAGGACTTGGCTTGAGCATTACGAAAAAAATTGTAGAACTGATGGACGGAGGAATATCGGTTGAGAGCGAGTACGGCAAAGGCTCCGCCTTCCGTGTACGTATACGTCAGGGTTTTGTTAGCAGTCGGACAATAGGCAAAGAAACGGCAGGGAATCTGCGCACTTTCCGTTATACGGACAAAGAGAAGCAGGGGCACGAAAAACTTGAACGCGCCGATTTAAGTTATGCAAGGGTTCTTGTAGTAGACGACTTCCCCACAAACCTTGATGTCGCCGCCGGAATGTTACGCAAGTATAAAATGCATGTAGACTGTGTAATGAGCGGACAGGAGGCGGTTGACCGTATTGCCATCGGGGCTCCCGCCTATGACGCTATCTTTATGGATCACATGATGCCGGGCATGGACGGCATAGAGGCAACGGCGGCTATCCGCGCCTTAAATACTAATTACGCAAAAAATATAGCGATTATTGCATTGACCGCCAATGCGGTTGCCGAAAGCGAGAAAATGTTTTTAGAGAACGGCTTTGACGCATTTTTACCAAAGCCTTTCAATACAATGAGTTTGGATTCTGTTGTCCAGCGATGGGTAAGAGATCTAACAAAGGAACAAGGATAATGAAAAACAGGAACGGAAAAAAACCAGACCTCTCAATCCTGAAAAAGATTCTGCCAAAGCGCACGATTCACTGGCAGATTGCTTTTACACTGCTCGCCTTTGCGGCAGTTGTCTTTTTCAGCTACCTCATCATGAACACGGCAATCCGCAGTCATCTGGCGCGAAACTCTACACTCACACTTGATTTGGCAATGACAAAAATTGAAGCAGAACTGCGCGGACCGGAAACCACTTTAAGGGCATTTGCGGAAACAGCACAGCAGAGAATCCAGCAAGGCGCAAACATCAATAGCATCCGGGAATTTTTGGTCAGCTTCGACAAACATCTGTCGTACCACACTCAAGATCAAACTTCTCCTCTTTACCTTTTCGGTGTTTTTTATACTCTCGGTCCCAATCCGGTATTCATGCACAACGGCGGCTGGGTTCCGCCCGAAGATTATATTCCGCAAAACCGCCCTTGGTATCAGGCGGCAGTAGCGGGAGGCGGACTTCCTGCGCGGTCGCAGTTGTATATGGACAGATCATCAGACGAGTATGTTTTTGCAATAGCCCAGTCCATTCAGGATGAATCAGGGAGGCAGTTGGGCGTTGTATGTCTGCAAGTTCCAATTAACCATTTAGGGAGAATAATCAAGGAAACGGCGGAAGCGCAGGGCGGGTACGGCATGATTTTGGGACAAGACCTTAGAGTACACTCTCATACAAACACCGCCTTTGAAGGCATGGAACTGCCTAATCCAAGACTCCCGTTCTCGATCTTTTATGAAAATTTTTTAAGAGGGGAAGATGTTTTTGAAAACCCGATAATCTCTTTTGCAGGTGAAGCGTCTTTGGCGTTTTTCCGCAGAACGCAAGACGGCTGGTATTACGGAACAGTAGTGCCGCAAGCTCCCTATTATAAAAGCATAACGAATGCATGGTACTCCCTCATTTTAATAGGCGCATTTTCCGCCGCGTTCCTGATGTTGATATTGGCAAGAACCGATGCCAGAAAAAACAGGGCGACCGCGCTGACCTACTCCCTGAACAAAATGTCCGAAATATTCCTTACGCACAACGGAAATAATTATGACGATGTAATGGGCACTGGCGGCAAACTGCTTGCAGAGTTGGCGGATATAGACAGGTTTGCGATTCTGCGCAACAGCACAGAAGGCGGCGACCTCTATATGTCGCAAATTTACCGTTGGGAAAAAGCAATGGGCGGCACGACAAGGGTAAACGATAATTTTGTCCATGTTCCATACAAGCGAGTCGCGCCGGCATGGGAACAAATGTTTAAGGAAGGAAAATCTCTAAGCGGACCCGTCCGTTTAATGCCGGAACGTGAAGCCGCCCTGTTAGACAGCTTGGGAGATTATTCGGCGTTCATCGCCCCCATACACATAGGCGGCGCTCCTTGGGGTTTCGTTCTTTATGAAGACCAAAAAAGAGAACGCCATTTTGATAAAGCGCTTGAGGAAACCATGCAGTCGGCGGCATTCTTGTTAGCCAACGCAGTCCTCAGCGCCGAGTTTGAAACCAAGCTGGCGGCTGAAAGAGACTTTACGCGGAATATAATCGATTCTGCGCCCATAGGAATTAATATATGGGACGATAATCTCAACATAATCGACTGTAATGATGCCGTTGAAAATATATTCGGCTGTAAAAAGCAGTATTATATAGAACATTTTAATGAATTCTCCCCGGAATATCAGAGCGATGGGGAAAAAACAATCGAAAAAGTAAAAAAACTTCAGAGCCGTGTGCGCAAAGGCGAGATAATTGTTTCGGAATGGGAACACACTTCCGCCACAGGAGAGCCTATCCCCTGTGAAATTACGATGACACGCCTGAATTACAACGACAAGAACATAATATTGGTTTACCTGTACGATTTGCGCAACATTAAAAAAATGGAAGCGGCGGCGCTTGACGCTGAACAGACACTGGCATTGATTGACGCGGTTCCTCTAGGCTGTACATTGATTGACAAAAACATGAATGTTTTGACCTGCAATAAAACGGAGGTAGAATTTCTCAAACTATCCAAAAAAGAAGATATTAAACGTCTGTTTGTTGACTTTGTACCGGAATATCAGAACAACGGAAGTAGTTCCAAAGAAGCCGCTTATAAAGCAATAAAGACAGCCTTTGACGAAGGCTATGCGTTCCATCCTGACTGGACGCACATAAATACGCAAGGCGAAATTTTGCCCTGCGAGGTAACGCTTGTGCGCGTTGAATACGGCGGAGACCAAGTTGTCGCCGCATATCTCCGCGACATGAGGGCGGTGAAAGAAGCGGAGGCAATGGCGCGGGAAGCCGACAAACGCGCCCTGCTCATGATTGAACACGCTCCTCTTATTATAACACTGTGGAACAAAGATCATCAAATCCTCGACTGTAATCAGGCGGCGATAAGAATTTTGGGAATGGCAAGCAAAGAAGATTACATAAACAAATTTTATGAGAGAACGCCGGAACGTCAACCAGATGGAACGCCGTCTTATGCGCTGGTTCAAGGCGTACTTGCCAAAGCATTCAACGACGGCTACGCCCGTTTTGAATGGACATCGATCAATGCGCAAACCGGCGAAGATATACCAATGGACGTTACCTTCGTGCGCATCAAGTACAAAGACGAATACGCCGTAATGACTTACGGACTGGATTTGCGCGAAAGGAACGCCGCATTGGCGCAGACACGCGAAGCCGAACAGCGCGTAGAACTCATGCTTGAAAAAGCGCCCCTTATCGCCCTGATGTGGGATTCCAATTTCCATCTTATTGATTGTAATGAAGAAGCGGCAAGAATTTTCGGCTTGTCAAACAAGGAAGAAGTAAAGAAAAGATTCTTTGAACTTTTGCCGGAATACCAGCCCAACGGAATTACATCGCAGGAAATGCTCTTAAAAGCCCAGACCATGATCTTTCAGGAAAAAATGGAGATTACCAAAATTGAATTGACAATGCACCATGCGAAAACAGGAGAGCCGATTCCTATCGCTATTACCCTTGTCCGCATTGATGACAATTCCGTATTAACCTACGGGCATGACTTGCGCGAACGAAACGCCGCAATAGCGAAAATACGCGAAGCGGACGAACGCACACAACTCATATTTGACGCCGCCCCTCTTGCAAGCTGTATGTTTAGTAAAGACATTGTCGCTCTTGACTGTAATCAGGAAATGGTGAAAATGTGCGGATTAAAGGACAAAAAGTCCTTCCTAAAAAGATATACCGAATTTGTCCCGGAGTATCAGCCTGACGGATCATTGTCCTCTGAGGTAACGGTTAAAAATATCCAGATAGCATTTGAAAAAGGCTATAACCAGTTTGAGTTTACGCACCGCAAAGAATCAGGCGAGCTTTTCCCCGTCAAATCAACATTGTTGCCCGTCAAATACCGCGGCGAAGACATGGTTGCGGCGTATTTCATAGATTTAACCGAACAAAAGGTGGCGGAGCATCTTACCAAAGAAGTAATGAAAAAAACCTCTACCCTTACGGCAATCTTTAACTCCACCCCTGACATGATATTTTGTAAAGACATTGACTTGTTTTATACAGAATGTAATAAAGCTATGGAAAATTATTTTAACGTCCGTAATTCAGATATTATCGGCAAACCCGAAGCAATAGCCTTGAATATACCCGCAGAAATAGCGGAGCATCTTCTCACTTTGGACAAAAGGGTTTTAGCCGAAAGACAGGAGATCACTACCGAAGAACAGGTACGGTCTTTTGACGGAAAGATGTTATACTTTGAGATGATAAGATCACCTCTTGTACAGGAAGGCGAAGTAACCGGACTTGTGGGCATAGCGCGCGATATAACCCAGCGCAAGGCCGCGGAGGAAAATCTGAACAGACAGAATTCGCTTATGAATACGGTGAACGCCGCCGCCGCGGTTTTACTCGAACCGGATACAGACGGCAGTCTGGGTACCATAAGCCGTAGCATGGAAATGGTTTGCCAAAGCGTGGACGCGGACCGTGTGTTCCTCTGGAAAAACAGTATTAAAGACGACGGCAGCCTGCATTACAGACAAATGTACAAATGGACGCGCCCCGAATTCGTTCTTGACGATGATTTCCCCGAGTATTCATACGAAGATGTCATGCCCGTCTGGAAAAATCTGTTATTCGAAGGCAAAGGCATAAACGGTCCTTTGGACACCCTGCCAGGATACGATTCTGAAATTTTCTCCATTTATTCACTGCAATCTATCTTAATTGTCCCCTTGTTTTTAAAAGGAGAATACTGGGGCTTTGTCAGTTTCGACGACTGCCACAGCCGCCGGTCCTTTCCCGCAGCCGAT
>JAIRUQ010000111.1 GCA_031254315.1 Treponema sp. | reverse complement strand
GAATTTTTTTGACAGACATAAGGTTTGTTAATTAAAGATAAAATTGGGAGGGATAAAAAATGAATGTTTTAGCGGTATGTGAAAAACCACAGGTAATTCAATTTAAACCGCAGGAGATGCAAATACCTGCGTCTCTGAAGGTTGTCGCGGCGCTTGAGAATACTCAGGTGAGTGTTCGCCGTGACGATGTTCCTGCTGTTATCAAAGTTGTTTCAGCAGGCGGCGGCGGCGGAAATGCGTTAAACCGCATGATAGAGGCGAACATGTCAGGAGTTGAATTTATTGCGATTAACACCGACGTGCAAGACCTCTATAAAAAAAGCAAAGCGGAAATTAAAGTGCCGATTGGCGCTGAAACGACGGGCGGACGCGGAGCCGGAGGAGTGCCGGAAAAAGGTGAAAAAGCCGCGCTGGAGGATCAGGCGGCAATTGCCGAAGCGTTAAAAGGCGCGGATATGATTTTTATTACAGCGGGCATGGGCGGCGGAACGGGAACAGGCTCAGTTCCGGTTATAGCGAGAATCGCGAAACAACTTGGCGCTCTTACGGTGGCAGTTGTAACAACGCCGTTTGAGTTTGAAGGTCGTTATAAGAAGAAACTTGCGGATGACGGAATAGCAAAACTAAAAGATGAGGTTGATACGTTAATCGTCATACCAAACCAGTATCTTTTTAAAATAATTGATAATAAAACTTCTTACAATAAAGCATACATGATGGCGGACGAAGTTCTGTGCCGAGGAGTTCAGGGGATTTCCGAACTTATTACAGAAACAGGTTTTCAAAACACGGATTTCGCGGATATAGAAACCGTCATGAAAGGGAAGGGCGACGCTCTTATGGGTATTGGTTTTGGAACAGGCGACAATCGCGCAACGGAGGCGGTTGTAAACGCAATTGACAACCCGCTCCTTGAAGATACCAATATAGAAGGAGCGACAGGCGTTTTAATTAATATTGCCGGTCCTGAAGATATAACTCTTGTTGAAATTGAGCAGATTATTAAAACTATTAAGGAAAAATGCGATCCTGAAGTACATCTTATTCACGGTCTTCGCATAGACCCGCAAATTGAAAACAGTATTCAGATAACGGTAATTGCGACAGGTTTTCAAGCTCCAAAGTGCATGAGTGTAAAACAACCATCCGTAAAAACCATTGATAACGATTTTATTGATTACAACGAATATGTAAGAATGGTTGAAAGGACAAAACGCCCTGAATACCTTTCGTATTTGCCGCAAAGAGAATATCAGGATGATTTGGATGTTCCTTCTGTTATAAGAAATCATAATTTTCAAGAGGAACAAAAACCCGTAATGGAAGCGGTGGGGAAGTATTGATTTGAAAACGCAGGAGCTTCTTGACAGATATTGTTCCCGTCTTATCGCTATTGAGCGGTGTGCCGCTTTAACGAAGGAAACTTACCGTCTTGAAATAAAACGGTTTCTTGAATTCATTGAAGCAGAGAATACCGCCCTAAAAAGCGTTGACGCTACTTTTCTCGCTAAATATCTTGTTATGCGCAAAGATGTTGACAATATCGATTCACGCTCCACTGCAAAAGCTGTCTCGGCATTAAGGTCTTTTTTTAGATTTGCTTTTGATGAAAGGCTGGTAAATGACAATCCGGCTGTAGTCCTTGAAAGTCCCAAACGCAGGGCATCCCTCCCTGAAGTGCTGGATAATAAGACAATCGAAGACCTTTTTGGCAATATTGATACAGAAACTACGAAGGGCTGTCGGGATAGGTGCCTTTTTGAGCTGATCTATTCCGCAGGTCTTCGTGTTTCCGAGGCTGTAGGGTTGAATATCAAAGATATTGACATTAAAAGTAAAATTGCTAAGGTTAAAGGAAAAGGTAATAAAGAACGTATTGTATTATTTGGCGAGGAAGCCGCTACTCATATAAAACAATATCTTGACAGCTCAAGACCAAAACTTGCGGGTAGCGTGAACAAGAGCCACGCTCTTTTTATCAGCAGAAGCGGAGAGCGGCTTTCCAGAAAAGGTATTTGGAAAAATTACGCGAAATACGCGGCTATTGCCGGAACTTCATCGCATCTGCATACATTACGCCACAGTTTCGCCACCGCTTTACTTAAAGGCGGAGCAGATTTAAGGACAGTTCAGGAACTTTTGGGACATGCCGATCTTTCTACGACTCAGATTTACACCCATGTAGATACGGCTCTTCTTAGGGAGAAACACCGCCGTTATCTCCCCAAACTAAAAACGGCAGGAATGTGAGAGGGGTATGAAGAAACTAAAAGATTTTTTAATAGCTATACTTATTCTCGCCGCTGTGGGATTGCTTATATATTTTTTATACGAAAGAGGAAGTACAAGAACAAACAGGGAATTGGCAAAACGAATGATCGAATTAAGTCCGCGTGGGGGACCGCCTGAGGGTATTGACGGTCTAAGGCGGGCAATCGCGTTATATGAAGATCAGATTGAAAGGAATGTAAGGGAGGGTGCGCAGACAGGAGTTTACTGGAAAATACTAGGTACAAGGCTTGCCGACAAAGGGCAACACCGTGACGCTCTTGAAGCTTTTGAAAGGGCTATATATTACAACAGTGAGGACCCTTTCCTTTATTACTATACCGGAGTTTCAGCGGCAGTTGTGGCAAAAGAAATTGTTGGATTTTCAGCTAATGCGGAAGCGGAGAAAGCCCGTTTTTACAAACTTTCTGAAAACTCCTATTTACGCGCCCTTGAGCTGGATATTACATATACAAGACCGATGTACGGTCTTGGGATATTGTATGTTTTTGAACTTGACCGCCCCCAAGACGCTGTTGTTCAGCTTGAGCGTTATATGCAAATAATTACCTCGGATTATGCGGCTATGTTTGTTCTTGCAAGGGCATATTATGATTTGAAAGATTTTTCTCGTGCGACTGAAATTTATGACAGAATCGCCGAGCGCGCAAAAGATAAGAATATAAAAGAAGAGGCATTAAGAAATAAAGATATTATTCAGGAGAGGTTATATGAATGAACGCGGTTTACTGGATTTAATTATTTCTCTTTTACCGGATTTGAAGCTTACAGAGAGAATAACTCTCTTACAGACTTTTAACAGCGCAGATGATCTGTTCATTCAATCAAAATTTGACATACAAAGCCTCCTTAACCGCGAAATTAAAACATTTTGGGATTTGAGCGAACTTCATGAAAAAGCCGGCAGTATTGATACAACTTGCCGTATGCGTTCAATTAATTGGGTATCATGGGCAGATGAAAAATATCCTCCGCTGTTAAGAGAAATATATGATCCCCCTGCCGTTCTTTTTTACAGAGGCGCTCTTCCAAATCCTGAAAAATCTCTGTTAGGAATGGTAGGCACAAGAAAGCCAAGCCCGCAAGCGGCGGAACAGGCTTATAAAATTGCGGGTAACATAGGAAGGGCGGGAATATCCGTAGTATCAGGTCTTGCCCTTGGAATTGACGCTATGTGTCATCGAGGTAACCTAATTGGCGGCGCTCCGGGGTATGCTGTTTTAGGTTCGGGGGTGGATGAAGTTTATCCGTCTGCGAATAGACCCCTCGCGCAAAGAATACTGGATTCGGGCGGCGCGTTGATTTCTGAGTATCATCCGGGAACGCGTCCTTTTAAGAGTAATTTTCCGGCAAGGAACAGAATTATTGCCGCCCTGTCGCGCGGTTTGTTGATTGTAGAAGCGCCAAAAAAATCAGGGGCGTTAATTACGGCAAATTTCGCGCTGGAGCAGGGAAAAGACCTTTGGGTAGCGTCTTCGGGAGCGCAGGAAGGCTCCTTTGATAGAGGCGGCACTGTTAAACTTGTAAATGATGGCGCAGAAGTGATAAATTCAGCATGTGATGTTTTGGAGAAGTGGAATATGGGAGAGGCTCCTGACAAATCAGGGGTTTCGTTAGCTGGCGGGAACAGAGGAGAGTTGATATCTTCTATGGCAGATTTTCTAAAAATCGAAATGTAAGGACGTGGTATGGCGGCTGAAAAAACAGTAAAGAAGAGCCCGGCAAAAAAGAAAAGCTCAAAACAAGAAAAGAAAATTCTTGTGATTGTAGAATCTCCGGGAAAGGTTAAGACAATCGAAAAATATCTCGGACCTTCATACAATGTAAAAGCATCAATGGGACATTTAATCGATCTGCCAAAATCAAGAACGGCGATTGATGTTGAGCATAACTTTGAACCGGAATATATTACCGTTCGCGGAAGGGCGAAGATTCTTAAAGAATTGCAGACAGACGCGAAAAAAGCAGGAAAGGTGTTACTTGCGTGTGATAATGACCGCGAAGGAGAGGCAATCGCATGGCATTTGCGTAACGCCATTAACGCGAAGGCTGATAAAGTTCCGATAGAGCGAATTAGTTTTAACGAAATAACTCCGCAGGCTGTTAATGACGCTGTTCTTCATCCGCGTAACATTGACGAAGCAAAGGTCTCCGCTCAAAAAGCGCGGCGTGTATTGGACAGGCTTGTAGGTTATAATCTTTCGCCTCTTCTGTGGAAGAAAGTAAAAAACGGTCTTTCAGCGGGAAGAGTTCAATCTGTTGCCCTTCGCTTAATTTGCGACCGGGAAAAAGAAGTAGAAAGTTTTATTCCCGAAGAATACTGGACGCTGGAAGCCGATATTAAATCGGGTAAAACAGCTTACACCGCACAGCTTGTACTTTGGAATAACAGCAAACCTGAGCTAAAAAACGAGGGTGAAGTAAAAGCAATTATCGAGAAAATACAGAACAGCGAGTGTATTGTATCTGATGTGCGCGAAACCGATAAAAATATAAAGCCTAAAGCGCCTTTTACAACATCGCAATTACAGCAGACGGCGGCAAACCGTCTTGGTTTCACCTCACGCAAGACAATGCAGGTAGCTCAACAACTCTACGAAGGTATCAGCATTGGCGCTTCAAGAGTCGGTCTTATTACCTATATGCGTACCGACAGCGTCCGTATTTCTAATACCGCCCTTGAAGATGTAAGAAGCTGGCTTTCAAAAAATTATCCGAATGAGTTACCTGAAAAGCCTGTTGAATACACAGTCGGCAAAAACGCGCAGGACGCTCATGAGGCGATAAGACCGACATACACCGAATATACTCCTGACTCAATAAAAGAAAGCATGACAAAAGATCAGCTTCGCCTTTATACAATTATTTGGGAGCGCTTTGTCTCAAGTCAGATGAATAACGCTAAAAGCAGAACTGTAAGCGTTGACATAAAAGTTACGGCAGGACAAGAAGAGGGAATTTTCCGTGTCAGTGGAACAAAACTTCTGGAGAAAGGTTTTTACAAAGCGATAAAACTCCTTTCTTCCAAAGAAGAGAGCGGCGGCTCGTGTCCGTCTTTAAAGAAAGATGAAAAAGTTAATGTAGAAAAATTTAAGAGCGAACAGCATTTTACGCAGGGACCCGCGCGGTATTCAGACGCTTCTATTGTGCGTACTCTGGAAGAAAAAGGAATAGGACGACCTTCAACTTATGCCTCTATCATTTCTGTACTGCTGGATCGTTACTATGTTACGCGCTCAAATAAACAACTTGTGCCAACCGTATTGGGCAAATTGATAAACGATGTGTTAGTAGAACATTTTCCGCTTTATGTTGACTCTGACTTTACCGCTTCTATGGAAACAAAACTTGATGATGTAGAAGAAAATAAGGTAAGCTGGCCTCAGATGATCAGCGAATTCTGGACTCCTTTTAAAACAACGGTTGATACTGTAACAACAACAATTGAATCCTATAAAGGAACTCTTGATGAAAAGACTGATTTAACATGTGAAAAATGCGGAAAGCCATTATTAAAGAAACTTGGACGTTTCGGTTATTTTCTCGCTTGTTCGGGATTCCCGGAGTGCCGTAACACCAAATCAATACCGCTCGCTAAATGTCCAAAATGCGGCGGTGATATTGTGGCGCGAAAAACCAAAGGCAGAGGCAAGGAATTCTATGGCTGTACAAATTATCCTGACTGTGATTTTATCAGTCATTTTAAGCCAATAAAACAGGATTGTCCAAAATGCGGATTTTTCATGGTTGAAAAATACGACAAGAAAAACGGCGCACACAAGGTTTGTATAAACCCGGACTGCGATTATCTCCACAGCGCGGAGGATGAAGAATGAGACACCTAAGAAGAATAATCAACCACGGAGGACACGGAGTTTCACGGAGGAAGATGGAGAAATCTTATCAAAACTCCGTGTACTCCGTGGTAAAATTCTTGCTTCTTGGATGTCTCCAGAGTGTCTGGAGGAATGAAGAATGAGGGATAAGGTATGAGCGATTTTAACGACACAATAAAAGAATATCTCTCTTACCTTGATTCAGTAAAGGGAAGCTCTGCGATGACCGTAGAATCGTACAGAAACGATCTGTCCCGTTACGCGAACTACTGCGTCAATATGAAAATTTCTCCCGAAAAAGCCACTCCTTACGAAGTGCAAAAGTTTATAGCCGATCTGTCCGCGGAAAGTTTGGCGGCGGCAAGCGTGAACCGCTGTCTTTCTACAATCCGTGGTTTTTACAGGTGGATGGTACGTTTTAACAAGCGCGAAGACAATCCCTGCGCGTCCCTGCGTAACATAAAAACCCCTGAAAGACTGCCGGCGGTATTATGGTTAGATGAAATGGCGGATTTTGCCGCACTTCCCGAGACGTCAGGAATTCTTTGGGCTGTCAGGGACAAGGCTTTGATTATGGCGATGTATTCCGCCGGTTTGCGTATTTCAGAACTTGTCTCGCTCTCAATGACGAATGTGTCGTCCTCGTTTAAAGAGGCGAGAATAACCGGAAAAGGCGGCAAACAGCGTTATGTCTTTTTCTCTGATGAAGCGAAAGAGGCTATTACAGAATATCTTCCGCACAGAGCGGCGCGTCTTGGCATGGAAGGAGTTGACTCAAAGAAGGGCTCGCTTTTTATCAACAGGAAAGGAAATGCTATTTCAATACCGGGAGTCCGCTGGATCATTTACCGTTATGCGCAATATTCAAATTTGGGCAAACATATCAGTCCGCACGCCCTGCGCCACAGTTTTGCCACTCATCTGGTAAACTCAGGCTGTGATATTCGTATAGTTCAGGAAATGTTAGGACATTCAAGTCTTTCGACAACTCAGCGTTATACGCATACAAATATAGAAAATATTAAGAAAATTTACGCGGCGGCTCATCCGCACGGAGGTAATAAGAATGGATGAAAAAATAAGAAGCACTACGGTAATTGCTGTCAGAAAGGACAATAAGGTTGCAATGGCAGGAGACGGACAGGTAACCATGGGAAATACGGTTATGAAAAACAACGCGCGTAAAGTACGCCGTCTAAATGACGGGAAGGTGCTTTGCGGTTTTGCGGGAGCCACAGCGGACGCGTTCACTCTCTTTGACCGCTTTGAAGGGAAACTAAAAGAATATTCAGGCGACCTTGCAAGAGCGGCAGTAGAATTGGCAAAAGACTGGCGCATGGATCGCACTTTAAGACGGCTTGAAGCGCTGTTGCTTGTCGCGGATATTTCCAAAACCCTTTTAATTTCCGGTACTGGAGACGTTATAGAACCCGCAGAAGACGCGCTTGCGATAGGTTCAGGAGGCAACTATGCGTACGCCGCGGCACTTGCGTTTTTAGAAGGAAGTAATTTATCAGCGGCTGAAATAGCGGAGAAGAGTTTGAGGATTGCAGGTAACATCTGCATATATACGAATATGCAAATAACAATAGAGGAATTAAGCTGATGAGTGAAATTAAACAAAAACAGGAAAAAAACAATGAACTTACTCCAAGAGAAATTGTAGTTGAGCTGGATAAGTATATTGTCGGTCAAAAGAAGGCAAAACGAGCGGTTGCCGTCGCGTTACGCAACCGTATGAGACGGCTCAAACTTGATCCTGAGTTACGCGAAGATATAGCTCCTAAAAATATCCTTATGATAGGACCTACAGGCGTAGGAAAGACAGAGATTGCGCGCCGTCTTGCCAAACTTGCCGGCTCCCCATTTATAAAAGTTGAGGCGACAAAATATACCGAAGTTGGCTATGTAGGAAGGGATGTTGAATCAATGGTTAGAGATTTAATGGCGGCAGGCTTTCAGATGGTAAAGCAGGAGATGCAGGAGACGGTTACCGCAGAAGCTGAAAAACGCGCCGAAGAAGCCCTCCTTGATTTATTGCTTCCCACTAACGAAAAACCTCATAAAGAAGCAAAACCAAAACACGGTCCTGTTATGCGCCCAATGGGTACTTTTACAATAAATCCAGAAAATTCCAACAGCAGTATTATAGCGACAACGTTGCAGCTTGGTTTTCCCATTGGGAAAAATAATCAACAGCAGGCGATAAATGATGATGCGAACAACTTAAAAATAGCTGAAGAAGAAATGAAAAAAGCAAACGATCCCACACCCCAAGAGGCAAAGGAGAATGAAGAAAAATTCAAAGCTACAAAAGAAAAACTGCGAACTATGCTCCGTGAAGGCAAACTTGATGACAGAACTGTAGAATTGATGATAGCTCAAAGTTCGCCGTTCCCCGCCTTCGAGATGATGGGCTCAAGCATGGAAGATTTAGAGGCGAGCATTTCAGGCATTGCAGGAATGTTAGGCGGCAATCAAAAGAAAAAAGTTTTTTCTGTCGCGCGCGCGAAAGAAATCTTAAAAGCCGAAGAAGCTGAAAAACTTGTAGATCGAGACAAGGTAAGCGAAGAAGCCCGTGCCCGTGTGGAAGAGACCGGAATTATTTTTATCGATGAAATTGACAAGATAGCGGTAAAGGGAGAGAGGGGAGGCGGTCCCGATGTTTCCCGTGAAGGAGTCCAGCGCGACATCCTTCCCATTGTTGAAGGCGCTACCGTAAATACAAAGTGGGGACCCGTCAATACGGATCACATTCTCTTTATCGCGGCAGGCGCGTTCAACGTAAGCAAGCCTTCCGATCTCATCCCCGAATTGCAGGGACGTTTTCCCTTGCGTGTGGAACTGGATTCGCTTGGCAAGGACGATTTTTTGCGCATTCTTACAGAGCCAAAAAACGCCCTTATCAAACAGTATACGGAACTGCTTGGTACGGAGAACGTAAAGATTTCGTTTGCACCCGAGTCAATCGAACACCTTGCGGCTCTTGCCGCAGAAGTAAACTCCAAACT
The DNA here is from genome assembly GCA_031254315.1 of Treponema sp. Lineage (GTDB taxonomy): Bacteria > Spirochaetota > Spirochaetia > Treponematales > Breznakiellaceae > WQXQ01. The sequence goes on along the minus strand of JAIRUQ010000111.1, from coordinate 66,450 downwards.
GGAAAATATTGGGGCTAGGCGGCTTCATACCATTATGGAGGCTCTCCTTGAAGAGCTTTCGTTTGAAGCGTCCGATATTGCCCCGGCGGAAATTGACATAACCGTGGATTATGTCAATCAAAAACTAGCTGATATTGTAAAGGATCATGACCTTGGGCGCTATATTTTATAAGACAATTAATAGAACAAAATTACAGTTTTGTCTAAAATTTACCGATTTTAGAAGTGGAGGAAAGTAATTATGAACACTTTTGCCAAAACTGTAGATTTATTACACCGTGGTATGGATGCGGCAAGCGTCCGCCATGATGTATTAGCCAACAATTTAACCAACGCTACTTCTTGGGGTTTTAGGCGTACTAACGTCAATTTTGAGAGCGAACTAAAACGGGCTTTGGACACGGAGAAGTTTAAACCTGCGCTTGAATTGAAACTGACCCATCCAAAACATATCCCCAATCACAGGGAAAGGGATTATCGTGATGTGCAAATCCGCCGGGTTTTGGACTACACAACCCAATATAACAATAACGGGAACAATGTTGATCCTGAACAGGAACTCACGCTTTTTACGAAGAACCAAATGAGATACGTGCTTTTAGCGCAGGCGGCGAGTTTTGAATATAGTCAGGTAAATCAGGTATTAAGAGGTTAGGAGGAAGGATAATGGGAATTTTTACTTCGATAAATACAGCGGCAACCGGACTTGCGGCAAACAGACTGCGTATGGATACAATCGCTAACAACATGGCGAATGTCAGTACAACACGTACCGCAGAGGGCGGTCCCTTTAGGCGTAGTCGTGTAATTATGCGTCCGGTTTCTGAAACTCCTTTCTGGAGATCGCCTTTCCTTCCCGATTCCATGGACGGCGGAATTGGCAAGGGAGTGCGTGTTGTTGAAGTTCAGGAGGATCGGGAAACGCCGTTGCGTCTTGTTTATGATCCGACTCATCCTGACAGGATACTCACAGGTCCGAATACAGATTATGTTGAAATGCCGAATGTTGATGTTGTTACAGAAATGGTAGACATGATTTCCGCTTCAAGGGCTTATGAAATGAACGCGGCGATTATAGAAGGCGCGAAAATGATGTTCCAGCGTGCTCTGGACATTGGATCAAAATAGATAAAGATAATGGGAGGGAATTATGACAATTTTTAGCAATTCGGCTTTTACTAATACAGCCGCGAGGGATTTTGAACCTAAGCTAAAGCTAACACGTCCGGATCACATGCTACCGGTTGACAGTCCGTATTTTGGCAGTGGAAACAAGGTCATAGCGCTTGAGAAAAAAATCGACGCAGGGCATGTTACAAGAGCGGGAACTTTTGAGCACACGATGCTACAGGCGCTTGATAAAGTATCGGGTTCACAGATAAAAGCAAGTGATTTAGCTCAAAAGGCAATGCTCGACCCTGATTCGGTTGAGGTTCATGATTTAGTGGAAGCTCAGGCTGAAGCAAACATGGCGCTTGGTATTGCGCGCAATGTATTAAGCAGAATGGTTCAGGGCTGGAGAGACTTAATAAATACTAGATAGTAAATTTTGAGGGGGGGGAAATGAATGAGTTTTTCAAAAAACTAATGACCAGAGTTACAGCGTTATGGGCAGGCTGGTCAACGCAACAGCGGATAATAATTGGTATAGTCGGTGTTGTCATTATCGGTGTAATCATCGCGCTGTTCAGAGTGTCGGCGACACCGGTATTGACAGCCGTGTACGACAGACCAATTAACGATGAAGCCATGCAATACACAATTGTAACGCGTCTGGCTCAGGAAAACGTAAAAGCTACGGTTACGGCGGACAACATTATACGGGTTGCCGACGAAGCTACAGCACGGCGCATGAGGGTTATATTAATACGGGAGAATTTACTTCCTTCCGGGATTGATCCTTGGCAAATCTTCGACAAAGAAAGATGGACGCTTACCGACATGGAGCGTAACGTCAATTTCCAGCGTGCGCAACAGAGAATGATTGCCGACCACATCAAGGCGATTGAAGGCGTTGACGATGTTCAATTAAGAATAGTCTGGCCAAGGCTAGCGCTTTTTCTTACTGACCAAAATCCGGCAAGCGCCGTTGTAACGATTATTCCGACTCCGGGCGGCTCTCTTGTCGGAGACCGTTCAAAGATTGAGGGTATTCAAAAAATACTCCAATTTGCCATTGAAGGTTTACAGCCTGAACATATCGCAATAACGGATCATACAGGACAACAGCTTAATGATTTTGAAGGCTTGGCGGCAATGGATAGGCAAAATCTTATTGAACGTGAAAACAAATTTTTAAAGAATTTGGAAGACTACTATAAAGGCAAAGTATTAGCCGCTCTTCAAAAAACATTTACTGAAGATCGTGTCAGAGATTTGAATATTAAGATTGGCATGGATATGTCGAAGAAGTCTGTAGATACAACCGAACATTTTCCGTTTGAGAAGACACCGCGCGATCGTGATCTTCCCTATGATAATTCAGAAAGACAGGAATCGGTAATTAGTTCTGAACAGGTTTCAGAAACAACATGGAAGGGAACCGGATTTAACCCTGAAGGTCCTTCAGGGGTTGAAGGGCAGACTTCTCCGGCTTTTAAGGATATGAGTAACCTTTACGGTGAGATGTCGCAGACAACAACCCTAATTAACCATGAGTTAAACAAGCGTGAAATTCAGGAAGAAAGAAGTCCTCAAATAGATCGTGTTACAGTTTCTGTAAACATCGATGGGGTCTGGAAAAGAAAATTTGACGCAAAGAGAAACCCAATTATCCAAGACAACGGAACAATAGAAAGGGAATATATACCTATTCCGCCTGAGGACATTCGTAGCATAACGCTATTAATACAAGACGCAATAGGTTATAACTCAGCCAAAGGAGATTCTGTTACTGTTCGCAACATAGCATTTGACCGCTCCGCCGAATTTGAGCTGGAAGATGCCGCGTATTTCAGAAAGAAACAACTCCAAACGACAATACTTATTTTTGTCGCGGGTTTGACATTACTGCTTTTTGGATTTATGATAATTAGGATGGTTTCTCGCGAAATCGAACGCAGGAAGAGACTTGCCGAAGAAGAGAGGGCAAGACGCGAACAGATGATGCGGGAAAGCGCGATGGCAGAGGCGGAACAGGAAGGAATGGACGTTTCCATTTCACTGGAAGAACGCACAAGGATGGAGTTGATGGAGAATGCCATCAATCTGGCGAAGGAGCATCCAGAGGATGCCGCCCAGCTTATCAGAACTTGGTTATTGGAGGAATAAACTATGGCAAAGACAGCATTAACACCCGGAGCCGTAGTAGGCGGTTCCAAGAAAAAGGGTATAAAAGAATATACAGGACGCCAAAAAGCGGCGATTTTCCTTGTTACTATCGGATCGGAAATTAGTGCGGAAATTTTCAAATTCCTGCGTGAAGATGAAATTGAAACATTAACTTTTGAAATAGCGCGTCTTGAAACAATTGACGCAGAGCAGAAGGACGCGATACTACAGGAATTCCAAGAACTGATGATGGCAAATCAGTTCATCTCTACGGGCGGTATCGACTACGCCAGAGAGTTGCTGGAAAAATCATTGGGAAGCCAAAAGGCTATCGACATAATCAATCGTTTAACATCAAGCCTTCAGGTTCGCCCCTTCGACTTTATACGCCGTACAGACCCCGCGCACCTTTTGAACTTTATTCAGCAGGAGCATCCGCAGACGATCGCTCTTATTCTTGCGTATCTGGAGCCGAACAAGGCGTCCATTATTTTGCAGAATTTACAGCATGAAGTTCAAAGTGATGTCGCACGACGTATCGCTACAATGGACAGAACAAGCCCTGAAGTATTACGCGAAGTTGAGCGTGTTCTTGAAAAGAAACTTTCATCACTGTCCAGCGAAGACTACACTGCGGCAGGCGGCGTTGAAAGTATCGTAGAAATTCTGAACCTTGTTGACCGCGCTTCTGAAAAGCAGATCATCGAAGCTCTCGAAGACGAAGACCCCGAACTTGCAGAAGAGATCAAAAAAAGAATGTTCGTATTCGAAGACATCGTTATGCTCGACGACCGCGCCATTCAGAAGGTTATGCGCGAAGTCGACTCACAGGAACTTGCAAAAGCGCTTAAATCTGTTGACTCGGAAGTTCAGGACAAGATATTCAAGAATATGTCTAAGCGCGCGGCAAGCATGCTTAAGGAAGACATGGAGTATATGGGACCTGTTCGCTTGAAGGACGTTGAAGAAGCACAGCAAAAGATTGTATCCATTATCCGCCACTTGGAAGATACCGGAGAAATCGTTGTTGCACGCGCCGGAGAAGACGAACTGGTTGTATAAGTTTTGTTTTACGGTGGAGTTGTCCGGGGATTTCGGTTTCCGGACAACTCAAATCTTCCGTCCGGCGCACAAGACTTTAGTCGCCGGATGGAAGAAAGATTTTTAGTGAGGAAGGTATGTTAAAGGCTGTTTTCAAACCGAATGAATTGATCTCTCTTACCGATAAAGTAGTTATCGATTCTCCTACTTCTTTTCCTGAAATTTCACATTTAGCTGAGATAGAAGACGACATCCAAGATATAGAAGATGTTGATGAATTCAAAGGTCCTACCGCCGACGATCTGCGCCGTGAAGCGGAATTATTTAAATCACAATGGGAAAGTGAAAAAGAAAGGATGATCTCAGGCGCGAGAGATGAAGCTGATACAATTATTCAGGATGCGCGAACAGCGGCATTTGAGGAAGTAAAAAGACAAACTGATGAAGCTCAGGTTATAAAACAGCAGGCGGAAGAAGAAGCTCAGCGTATTTTGTTAGATGCAAATAATAAAGCCCGTGAACAGGAAAATGAAGTTAGACAGTCTCTGGAAGGGGAGAGAAGTGAAGCAAAAGAACAGGGCAAAGTAGAAGGCAGAGAAGATGGTTATGCGGAAGGAAAAGCGGAAGTTGAACGCCTTATAGAAAGAACGCAGACTGTACTTGAACGAGCACAGAACAAGAGAAGCGAAATATTAGGTGAAACCGAGAAAGAAATAGTCGATCTCGTACTGCTTATCGCCCGTAAAGTTATAAAGGTAATTTCTGAAAATCAGCGTGATATAATTACAACTAATGTAGTTGAAGCTCTGCGAAAAGTTAAAACAAAAGGTAATATCGTTATAAGGGTTAATTTAGCAGATTTAAAACTCGCTACAGAGCATAAGCAGGATTTTATCAAACTTATGGAAGGCGTTAGTTCAATTAATATAGTAGAAGACAGTTCTGTAGATTCAGGCGGCTGTATAATTGAAACTGATTTTGGTGAAATTGACGCGCGTATAGCGAGCCAGCTTGCTGAATTAGAAAACAAAATACTGGAAATTTCCCCGATTAAATCAAATGTAAAAGGAAATACGCCTGTTCCCGTGGTTAGAACAGCCAGTCTTAATACGGAATTGGCGGCGTCCGCATTAATGGATGCCGCTGTTTCAAGGGCGGCAGAGCCGCAAGATGACGCAGACCCTGATGATGCTGAAATATCGGCAGGTGCGAATGCCGCTCTGACAGCTTCCGCCGCGTTAGCCGCACTTGCCACTATGGCGACAAAAGGTAAACGTGATTCTGATAAAAAAATAGCGGCAAAGATGGAAGGTTTGATAAAAAGAAAAGGCGATTAGGATAAAAAAAGGAAGGCATGAAGAGGGAGGGCTACATGCAATTCACGGAAACGGCAATTTTTGAAAAGTATATTGAATCTACTCAAAGAACAGACCCTATAAAATGTGTCGGTAAAGTAACAAAAGTACAGGGTCTATTAATAGAAAGCCATGGACCTCAGGCGATTATCGGTGAGATATGCAGAATTATCGCTCCTAAGGGAAGGGGCAATATAAGAGCCGAAGTTGTAGGGTTAAGAAATGAAACTGTCCAGCTTATGGCGTATGAAGAAACAGACGGAATTGAAATAGGGGACAGAGTTATCGCTCTTGGAACACGTCTTGAAGTTGAAGTATCAGAAAAACTTTTAGGTCGCGTCCTTGACGCTCTTGGAAACCCAATTGACGACAGAGGTTCTATATCGTCAACATGTGTATATCCCGCTCTTGCATCCCCCCCTGATCCGCTTAAAAGAAAGCGCGTAACAGAGCGCATTACAACAGGAGTACGCGCCATAGACGGTCTTCTCGCGGTAGGCAAGGGACAGCGTCTTGGAATTTTCGCAGGCTCAGGAGTCGGCAAGTCCACTCTTCTTGGAATGATTGCGCGTAACACTTCAGCGGATGTTAATGTTGTCGCTCTAATAGGTGAGCGCGGTCGGGAAGTAAACGATTTTATAGAAAACGATCTTGGAGCGGAGGGGCTTTCACGCAGTGTGCTTGTTGTAACTCCTTCAAATTCTCCGCCGCTTGCCCGTCTAAGGGGCGCTTATGTAGCGACCGCTGTCGCGGAATATTTCCGCGATCAGGGAAAGGACGTAATGCTGTTATTCGACTCCGTTACGCGCTTTGCCCGCGCGATCAGGGAAATAGGGCTTGCTTCAGGTGAGCCGCCCGCACAGAGAGGCTATCCTCCCAGCATGTTCGACTCCATGCCCAAACTCCTTGAAAGGTCGGGTACTTCAGACAAGGGGAGCATTACAGGCTTTTATACAATACTTGTAGACGGCGATGATATGGACGAACCTGTCGCGGACACAGTACGCGGTATTTTAGACGGTCATATTGTCCTCTCACGCGATCTCGCGCAGGCGTACCATTACCCCGCTATTGACGTACTGCAAAGCATATCCCGTCTTGCGCCTAACGTATCGGGGGACATGACAAAGAAAGCGGCAGGTGTTATAAGAAAAAATATGGCGTCTTACGCGAAAGCCGAGGATTTAATTAACGTAGGAGCGTATCATAACGGATCAAATCCTGAAATAGATGAAGCGATAGGAAAACACGGTTCAATAGAGGGCTTCCTTATTCAGGACATAGACGAGCCTTCTTCGCTTGAAGATACGCTTAAAGGAATGTCAGCTATAACAGGCGTTCAAATACCGCAAGAGGAAATGACAGATACCGGCTTAAAACAAGGCTCAAGGGAGCGAAGTATAAAAGCCGAAACAACACAAAAAGAAGCGGCAAAAACCACTCCCACAGAAGATACTACTATGGCGCTTAACAGTGTAGCCGCTCTTTTCTCTTCTATGCCGGGTATGAGCGTCTTAAGTGAAAACTAATCATGAAAAAGTTTAAGTTTAATCTTGAAAAAATAATGCAATTAAGGAAATTCAAGGAAGAGGAGTGCAAGATTGCCCTTGGACAGGCAATCAGTATTCTCAATAATATTGAAAATGAAATTAAAGCGACAGCTCTAAAACGATTTAACGCCGCAGAAGAGCGTTTTAATGATCCGCTTGAAATCGCTTCATGGGACAATTATATACTCAGGCTGGAGCAGACAGCCGAAAGACTCACAGAACAAGCGGCTCAGGCTGAAATGGTAGTTGAAGAGAAAAGGGCTTTGTACATGGAAGCGTCCAAAGACTTAAAAGCGATTGAAAAATTAAAAGATAAGCAGAAGAAAGACCACCGCAAAGAAATGTTTAATTACCAGATGTCGGAGGTAGATGATATTACCGCGGCTAGGTATGTGAACAATGAGCACGCCCAATAAAGCATAGCGTAGCTATGTAAGTATATTATTTTGATAGTTTTTTGAGAATACCCTTTGCCGTATATTCGTTTATGTCAGAGTGTCGTGGTATTGATGTATATTCATGAGTGCGAGGGTTCTCATAAATATCATGTTTTTTCCCATGACGGACAAAAATAGCACCGGTTTCATTTACTTTTTCAAGTAATTTATCCCTTTTCATGCCGGTATTCTGACTTTGCCGGTTTTACGAATTTCGGCAAGATGTCTTTTTTCTTCTTGTTTTATTTCGTAGATTTCAACAAGGGCTTCTTCCAGTTCAGCCAGGGAAACGCCTTGAGTGGAATCATCAGGATAATCATCCAGAAATCCCACAAAAAACTCTCCGTCCTGCCAATAGGTATATTGCATTTCCATATAAAAAATTATCGCGTAAATTGGGGAAATTTTCCAGTGCTTTTTTAGTTATTGCCGTTATTTATTTTCGCTATTTCAAGGATAAGATCGTCCATAACTTCGCCGGTTATTTTTTTCAAATCTCTTTTCTTTTCGTTAATTATTGCCGCTAGGTATATGAGATAAGAATTAGGATCAACGAATTACACGAATTAAAACGAATAAATAATGGAGGCAATCTAGTTTTCCCATAAAAATATTCGTGTAATTCGTTCAATTCGTTGATAAAATTTCTTAAACCTACTCCCAAATAATAGCGAAAACTCCATTTTTTCGTAAAATAGCTTGACATTTTTACAAAAAATTGAAATAATACCCGCTATGAGCTTAAAAAACGCCGAAATTACCCCATTGAACGCGCCAACGAAAAAAAACAAAAATACAAGAGAATACAATCATCTAAACAATTACATATAGTGTAAAAACATTGTAAAAACCATCAAAATTTCAGACTTTTATCCGAATCTTCCCAGTCAAAAAACTCTAATCTGTTCCAAAATGTTAGCAACAAGAGCCTAGTTTTGGAGGTAATTATGGTCTACGGATACATACGGGTCAGCACGGATAAACAGACAGTTGAAAACCAGCGCTTTGAAATAAACCGCTTTTGTAAAGCTGAAAAACTTAAAATTGTTAAATGGATTGAAGAAAAAATCAGCGGTACGAAAGCGCCGGAGAAACGCCAGCTTGGGCAATTATTGAAGATAGTCCAAGAAGGCGACATTATCATCTGCTCTGAATTATCCCGTCTTGGAAGGTCGTTTTTTATGATTATGAAAATTCTCTCTGAGTGTATGGAGAGAGGGATTAAGGTATGGACAATAAAAGACAACTACCGCTTGGGTGATGATATTCAGAGCAAGGTGCTTGCGTTTGCATTTGGCTTATCCGCCGAGATAGAACGGAATCTTATCTCGCAGAGAACAAAAGAAGCATTGGCAAGGTGCAAGTCAGACGGGAAAATACTGGGACGTAAGCCGGGAAGGGCTGTAAATGTGATGCTCACAGGGCATGAAAAAGAAATTAGAAAGATGCTCCGGGAAGGAAAGAACAAAGCAGAGATAGGTCGCTATTTTGGGGTACACCGACAGACAGTACGGATTTTTGTTAATGAGCGACTGACAAAATGGAAGTTGAAAAAACTATTTCCAGAGGTGAAAACATAAGAACCTTTTTAAGTGGCGGTATTGGTAGGGATGTATCAAGGCAGGTTGAAGGTCAATTTACTATTACAGATAGAAGTACCCAAACTTCTTTTTCAGATTTACTATTCCAGAGAGATAGCAATAGTAACGGTGCTACTAAAAATAACGCAGGAGATAGCGACAGAACTTATAGTTGGATTGGCTTTGATTCTTCACGCGTTGTTCCTGTTGGTTCAGAGAACAGTGTCAAAGCATTCTCCAAAAACATCTGGAGACGTGTTAATTAACCCTGCGCCACTTATTAGTAGGCATTGTTTTAACGCTATTTTCTGCGCCGGTAGGAACTACGAGGGATGTATTAAAAGTATAATAGGCACATCCACCTTGACCACTAGAAGGGCGGTGACTTACACCGTTAAATCCTTGAAACGCCCCAGTTGCCTCGTTGCCTCCATTGCTTACAAATAAGGAGTAGTTATTATTTCCTATTTGACCTTCAACCTGCCTTGATACATCCCTGCCAATCCCGCCACTTAAAAAGGTTCTTATATTTGGTACTTGCCTATTTATAATAAGTGTGCTATAATAAAATCTGTTGGAGGGGTAAAAAATGAAATGGTATACAATTTCGGAAGGTAGGATAGACCAAATACAAAACGGCAATAAGCCTGTCGGCGAGGGCGATTGGGAAAAAGCACCTGACGGCTGGAAAGGTAATCACGGCGACAAGGTAGAATGGTTTGACAAAGATATGCAACGCATATCCGATGATGAACTTATTAAGCAGGGTAAACGTGTAGACAATCGCGGGCGTGTGTTTAATGTAAATGATAGAAGCAATCGCCTAATTCATAATCTTGATGATGAACTCCGTGAAGACGAGACAAAAGAGCCGCCTATTGAAAATGAGACATTCCAATTTTTTGATAAAACAAAAAAGAAATGGGTTGTTGACACAGAAAAGAAAGAGGTTGCCGAAAAAGAACAACGCATTGCGGAAAAACAATCTGCTATCGAAGACGCAGAGCGCAGAATACAACGAAGCACAATCGCAAAACTTGCCGGTATTGCAACGTCAGAAGATGAACAAATTTTTAGCGATATAAGCGCGGAGATAACCAGACTCCGTGAAGAGAAATTACTTCTTTCTGCATAACATGAACTAACATAAAATATTATATCTCAAAACTAAACTAATGTCGCAATTTTTTGAACCTTTTTATCTGGCGGAATTAGGGGGGATCGGATTCGGAATTTCCCCGGAACTTTTGGCAGAGGATGGGGAACTACCAAAGTAGGAACCGGTGCATTTTTTATCGAAGCTAGTTATAACTATGGGGCGAGTGGCAATACCGACAACCCTATGATTACTTGGGGTTTTGACCCATCTCTTGTTGTCCCTACAGGTGCGGATGTTGCTCCATCTACAACGGCGGTAAACAAATGGCGGCGTGTCAATTAACCCTGCGCCATTTATTAGTAGGCATATTTGCCACAGCAACATCACTTCCGATAAGGATATTATCTACACCAGAAACACTTGATAAAAAATTCTTCACTTTATTAGGAGTACCTATATTTGTCATAATTTGTGAGCCATTTGTGCCATAGTCATTGCCAATAGATGTCGTAGAAGCTCTTACATCTATTTCTATACTATGAGCATGATTTCTTACTTGATCCCTGCCAATACCGCCACTTAAAAAGGTTGGTCTATTTACACCAGCATAGCTGGCAAACAATCCCGACCATGTATTAATACCTACAACGCGGTAAACAGTTCCGCTAATCGTAACACTCGCGCCTATTGTCAGATCGGTACTAAATGTTGTAGCAAAATCTTGTATTTCATACCGCGCTTTGCGAGTAACGCCCGAAAGTTCCTCCCAGTCAATCCAATTTATATCACTCGGTTTTTGTGATGTTACCGCTTTAATGCACTTCATAATACGCCTCGTGCCGGAAGTAGACACTCCCCCTGGAATCCATATGCGATAGGCGTTAGCCGCTATTGTCGCACTCGCCGCCCAATTTGAAGGTGTACTGCTAAACAAATTGTTATACGCTGTATTGGTAATAAGGTCGTAAGTCTCTGCTCGTTCATTCCATAACATCCAATTAGTACCGGGAAACCTTTCTTCCGGCTCTAGGTCATTTGGTCCTTGATCGTAAGAAGCGCCTACCGGAGGTATTACATTAAAAAGGGCTTTTAGGTTGTTTCTGATTTCTTGTAATGTTTGCCATAGACCTTTTTTCACTATGTCAAACAGGGTATATGATGGAGCTTCGTCAGCTAATTCAACGTCCGTTATTTTTTCATTGGTTACCGATTTGTCAGGATGATCGATAACCGCCGCTTCTTTATGTTCATCAATATAGTCTTTTACTCCAGAAAAAGCCGCTAGAACGGGTTTAGCAAGCTGTTTAGTGTCTTTGTTGTTAGGCTTCTCACCAAGTGAAACAATAAGTTCCTCAAGATTATCTACAACTAGGTTCAATGTTTCCGCAGGGATGAAAGAAGGACGTTCCAACGGATCGCTAAAACTGCCATTGGTAAATTTGCCTTCTTCATCGACACCTGGCCATGTTACAGGCTCGCCAAAAAGATCGATTGTTTGATTGTCAGGATACATTCCAGCCATTATGAGTTACCTCCGTTATATAAAAAATATGGTGTGTAATTTGTAAGCACATTATTTATATGCGTTTCAAATACAGAAATTTGCGCATCATTGCCTTGAGTAAGACTATGCAAAACAATCGTCTGCCATGACGCAGGAGTCGCAATGGAATCAATTCCGAAACGGGAAAAACCAAAAAAAGCAGGGCGATACGGAAATTGAATGTTAGTTATTATAAAGCCAAATGTTTTGGCAATATCCGCAATGACTATTCGATTAATTATTTGAACGTTATTTGTGCTTAATATCTCCCTACGTTTCTCAAGGGGTAAATGGGCATTCGTATATCCCAGCATAATACGTTCCCAGTCGCTGATTGTTTCAACTGCGGTTTTGTAATTACTTTCCTCCAGTAAATTGCACATACGTTTCCTCAAGCGGATAATTTCCTGTGTTTTTGCTTTGCAAAACAGATTTACATCGCTTTTTGGATCCGAAAATTGCTTTTCCCAGTATTCGCCCTTGGGAAAAAGGTCCCGAATTGCGGTACTGTAATCAGTTTCCGATGCTATTTTTATTCCCATGTGATTGTCCCCAGTACCGGATATTCTAAAATCGTTGTTTGAATACTGCCGGCAGAATTGCCTGCCAGTTTCACGGTTAATTCAGATATCTTAACGCCGTCAATAATCGCGTCACGCAAAGACCCGGCGGTAATTTTTACACCCGGCTTTGCGGTATGTTGCAGATACGCTTTTAATCGCGTTTCCGCAAGCTCCCTATTTTCCATTGTGTCTTCTTGCAGAGATAATTGTATTTCAGGATTGAGCGAAATAAGCGATGGTGTGCGCACGGTAAAAACAATTGGCGGAGCGACCGTGTTGATATAATCACGGACGGCGGCAAGATTCATCACTTGGTAGATTCCGTCTTTTTGGTTGCCGTTAATAACTTGAATAAGCAACGCCCCAAATACTCCGAAATTTTTGAACTCCCACGCATTAGAAACTTCAGGAGAGGAATCGATTGCCCAAGCAGAGTAATCTCCCGGCTTTCCATACCGGACAGGATTGTGCAGAGCCGCCAGCACACGGGCAAGATACTCCTCATCGCTTTCTGCGTCTACGCCTCCCAAGATTCCGGGTTCAGTAACAAATGCGTTTGAATTGATGCATGACGGTATCGCGGAAACAATAGCAAGAGAGTTACCCTCTGTAAGATTTGAATCCAAACCCGCGCTTTCCGCTTTTACATCTACAAGCGCCCTGCCATTATCCGATATTTTATATGCCTTCTCTGTAAAATACCTTTTTCCCGAAGCGGACTTAAAAACAATTCCGGCAGGAACCGGAGTTCCGGCAATTCCGCTGACCTCTACCTTTCCGATAGCCGCTATAGCGTATAACGGCGGGACAGTAGAAGACCAATGCGTCCGCAAATATTCGCCTTCAGCGGTGTCTGGGAATAATTGTTTTGAAAGGAAAACCAAATCGCCCTGTAGCATGTGGGAGAGACCTGCATCAATGTTTGCCATCACCGATACCAAACTATGACGCGGAGTCTTGTCCAGCGGCTTAAACAGGCTCAAATAATTGGCTAGTGTTCTTTCTCTTAGAACATGTAAACTATCCTTATTAAACGCCATTCCAAACATCCTTAATAAAAAAATTACTGCCGTCCGGTTTTATTGTTTCAACCGTGTATGAAAGTTCATTTTTGCCGGTTCGTTCAACAAAACAATTGATCCGCTTTGCAAGTCCGTCAGCGACAATCCACGCAAGACACTCCTGCAACATTCGCTTAAACGTCCCGGCTGTTTTTCCGTCAACTTTGCCGGCTTCTCTTAACAAATGAAGCTCACTGCCAAAATTTGGATCAGCCCACCATGAGCCTTTGTCTGTACCTATGCTCATCATTACCAGCTCGCGGATGTCGTTCCAGTTTTCAAGAATAGCCGGTTTATTCGCCTGTTCCATGCAACACCTTTTCACTTTCCAAATTGGAAAAATCTTCTTTATCTGACAAAGCAGATAAAAGTGTAACGATTTGCGCCTTATACGCCGCGCCTCCGTCTTGCGCGGCAGTCTGCGCATTTTTGAGCGCGTCCATAATTCCGTCAACCCGCGCTGATAATTTATTAAGCTGGTTTTCAAGTTCGGCGGCTTTGACTACACCGCCGGCATCGGTTCCAAATAATTCGACCGTTCCGTCTTCGCGCGTAATTATCCAGCCGCCGCTTTCGGTATACAGCGCGGCATCTCCTTCTTCAAGTTCCGGCGGCTCTACAGCGTTATCTGCTACAACCGGCATAATTTCAAAGCCGTCAAAGTTACCGCCTTGGCATAAGACAAGAACTTTTCCGTTCTTTGCTTTAGCGGTAAAGCCGTAGGGAAACGCTTCTTTCTTTTCCAATACCCTGCCTGAAAGTGTTTTTATCTGCAGTTTGCCGTCATCGTAACGTTTTTGAAAAATACCCAAAGAAAAGAGATTGCGGACTTTTGCGCTTAGTTGTTTTAACAGCGTATCGCTCACAAATACATCTCCTTATTGACAAGCGTTACATCACAGCTCATGTTTTCTACAGTTGCCGTATATTCAACTTCCGATATTAAGAGATTATCATTAAGCCCAAGCGAAGGTATTTTAACCGGGATTAATGCGTTTGGAAACCAGTAGAGTTCCTTTTCCCTGATGTCGCCCATGTTTCTTATTTGTTCATCGGTTAAACCCCAGCCGGGGAGAGTAACAATTGTTTTGGTTTCTCTCCTGCGGCGCATTTCTGTATTCGCCCGCCCTTCAAGTTCTGTTTCACTAACAACAGGTTTGTCTATATCTATTGTGAGCGTTCTTCCACTTGGGCAGGTGTTGTCAATGAGCCTTACCGGGTCCCAGCCGCCGCCTTTTACAATATATTCGTGAAATTGCTCCGAGCCGTTTTCTGTCCACTTTATGTTTTTAACATTTTTCCCTTCAGTAATATGAAACGGTTCACTTCTGATACCGGTAGGAACTCTCCATAGGTATAGATTACCTGCCTCGTTGCTAGTGAGAATAAATCCCTGCTGGTCAGCTTCATTCATTAGTTTTGTCCAAGGGCTTTCATTTTCAAAAGCAAAATAGGCAACAGTATCTGTAGGGTCAGGCTGATCTGTTGGAAATGAATCACAAACAATATTAAATTTTTTACCGATGTCCTGTGTTATTTGTCGAAGGGTTCTGTCGCAATAATCAAAATCGTCATCTAAATCTGACCAAGTTGAATCTATAATATCACGCGCCGGAGAACGTCCTACAATCATTATGCTGTGCTTTTCTGTATCTGCGCCTGCGGTAATTTCGTCAACTAACACGGTTGTAACACGCCATGAAACATTGGCAAGATTGTTTCTACACCATACTTCCAGTCTGTGATGTTTTCTAACCTTCAACCGTTCTGAAGACGGTATTCCAAGTTCAAGACTGTGACAAATTTCATCCAACGACCTTTTTACTTTTATGGAAATCCATATTAATTCTTGTCCGGTTGTTGCGTTTCTGACAAATGGTTTAAACATAGGCTACCTCGCCTGAAATCAAAAGCGAATCTTCAATGACATTCATTGCCCTTAGTTTTTCGTCATTACATCCGAGATGATGCGATAAAAAAAGAAGCGGAACCGGTTTTGCAATGTTTTTTTTGAGTTCATTGTTCATGGCAGTTTGTTTGAGGTTCTGCGAAACTGCCGCACGCATTTCGCTCACAGCTTTATATACATCAGGGTTTTCAAGATTGATGCAGTTTTCAAGTTTGGTATACAAAGCCCAGTATCCAACCATTTCGTTCAAGGTGATGTCTTCCATTTGCATTAAAAGTTCGGCAGACGCGCAAAGGCTTACGGTACGGTATAAATTTTCTGTCGCGGTTTTTGTTTCAGTTTGTTTTACCGTAACCGTCTCAATAGGAAGAGCCAAGCTTGACGCTGAAAGATGACTTAAAACCGTTACCTTCTTATTATCACGATCAGAAAAAATCTTTTTAACTTTTTCCGTTGATTCGCTTATTGAGGATAATGCGCCGGTAACAGAAAAAACAGCGTTGACAAAAGCCATCGCCAATTCCGCCGGAGCCTGTATTCCCTGGGCTATGAGATTTGATATGCCTGTAATTTCATTAACTAAGACGTTCAGCTTTGTTTGAGCGGCTTGAATTCTGCCAATTCCATTTAGTAATAAATTTTTTATCTGCCCGAACGCCTGAAGGAGCGTTACGGAATCACATTTGATTTGAGTGAATTCCTCTACGGCAATGAGCGCGACATCCTTGGGTTTGATAAAATCGTCCGGGGATAAAATCGTCGCTCTTGTACCTAACGGTACTCCGGCACGTTTTAGCGTCAGTGAAATTTCACACTGCCCATTTTCATCCGCTGATTCTTGAATATTATAACTTTCGACAACAACCTCAAATCTGCCCCAGAGCGGATGATCAAAAAATCCGGGGGAATCATCTGTAGTCGGAATCATAAGCGCGTCAAGAAAGGCTGTCCGCTGTTGCAGGTAATATTCTCCGCGCAGATATCCGTGTACTGTAATGGTCTGCGGCTTTTGGTTTAACGCTTCATTAGACCATAACCCGAAAAATGGATATTCAGAAGTATCAACCGACTGTCCGCCGGAAAAATCAAGGCTCTTATAAATAAAAGGTATGGGCTGACCTTCCGGCGACTGATAGCTGGATAAGCGCGGAATGTCATCTCTTCCATTGCGATATGCTTTGCGCCATTTTTCGTCATAAACAAAGGGAAGCGATATCTCATAAATAGTTTCACTCATACTCCGCTCCCTCTTAGCGCAACACGTGATCCGGTATTGTTAAAAATCGCCGCCATTCTGTTGTTTAATACCGTGGCTGAAACTTTTGCTCTGTCGTCTGTCAGATTTACATCCAGTTTTATTTCAGCGTTTCCAAGCTCTACATCTACTTTTTGCGGTGTAATGCCGGGACTTGTCTGCGTAATTTGCGGAGGTAAATCGGAAACCGGCATAGTTTGCTGACGTGCTCGCCGTGCTGAACTGCTTCTGTGTCCGCGATGGTTTCCTCGCCGTTGCTGATCACGTTCTTCTTCCGAGCCGTCATTCACTGTAGCCGCGCCGATACCCTCGCCGATTTTGCGTCCGGCTTTACCGCCCAAATACATACCAAGCGCACCGATACCGGCTCCAACTAAAGCGCCAACCGCAGTGCCAAGTACCGGAACAACAGAACCGACAGCGGCTCCTACTGCCGCTCCAGCCGCAATACCAGCGGCTCCGCCTACAGCCGCTCCGGCAATACTCCCAGTCGCGTCTCCTATCGCTCCGCCTTTAGCTCTTGCGCGTTCTTCTGCTGATAATTCTTCATTCTGTTTTATTTCCTCAAGTTCATTGACCATTTGGGGAATTTTTACAAAAGCTGCAGTGAGTGCCATGCCTCCAGCGGCTCCGGCATACTGTTTTGGCGTAATATTTCTCACGTTTTGTGCACTTGTTAGGGGAGCTCTCTTGCCTAATTGGGAGTTTGCTAATTGCGGCTGTTGAAACTGTCCGCCGGAACCTATTCCCATACCGGCTCCGCCCATGTTTGTAACATACACAGGCATTGCCGATGCCATGTTTAGAGCGCCGCCAATATTTATACTACCGCCGCCTTTTAAACTCATCAGGCTTCCTACAAGCCGCGATATTCCGGCAATACCTTTGACTGCGGCTATCGCTCCGATACCTCCGGCGATAGCGTAAAATGTCGCTTTTATTCGCGCCGGGTCTTCAGAAAATTTATTCAACATATTTGTGAGTCCTTGAATCATACCGCCGGCTCCGCTGTTCACGGCATTGCTAAACGCTGTTTGCAAATTTTGAATATTTGATTGAAGTGTACCAGCCATTCTCCCTGACTGTTTCTGTAGTAAACCTGTGGTATCGCCGAGATCAGACAAAGTTTCATTCATCCGCTCGCCATGCGATATGTACGAGCGGATTGCCAACATTGAAGACGGACCGAATATGTTATTAACACTATTGGCAACACGTGAATTTTCAGATTTTTTTGCGATATCCAACATTATATCATTAAAATCTCTTAATTTCCCTTCTGCATCAAGGACATGAATGCCAAGCCGCTGTAAATTTCTTTGATTCCCTTGATGTCCGAGAACCTCCATTGCGGAATTAAAAGCATTTATTGTATTTCTCGGACTTTTTGCTCCTGCGTTAATTATCTGAAGCGCGGCATTTGCTTTCAGTATATTTTCAGGCGTAGCTCCTGCGGCGTTATCAAATCTTGAGAATATATCAGGGGCAATTTTCGCAAATTCAGCTAATGAGAAAGCCCCTTCATTGGACTGGGCTACTAAATCATCCATGAGGCTGGAAATTTGTTCGGACGTGTACTGGAATTTTTGAAATTCCGAAAATATTCCTCCTATTGATTCGCCTGACTCACCCGTTGCTTGAATCGCAAGACCAACATTTCTGATATTGTCTTGCGCAAATTGCAAATCATTGGTTTTGTTAATGATAACGTCAATGCCGTCCAAAATACTTGAAGGATCGACTTTTATATCGGGAGCCTGCGCCGCATCAAAGATTGTCTGTTTTAATTTTGAAACTTCATCCGCGGAGGCGTTAGCGGAAATGCCAAGCCGTGTCAAACGGTGATCCATTTCTATAACGCCTTTTGCCGCGGCTCCTACAGAAAGGGTTAAGCCAACCGCCGCAAGAGTTGTTCCCAGCCCTGAAAACGCTTGATCGACTTTTTCTATCGCGCCAAGCGTTTTCCCGGCAAAATCGCCAGCCGCGCCTGCGGCTTTTTTCATATTTTGTGAAAATCCATCTTTTAGAGATAAAGATACACCGGCTTTTATTTCTTTAGCCATTAATTTCCCCGTACTGCCTTTGCCGCGTTAACCGCTTTCTCATGCCAGAATGAAAGCTCTTCCCAGTGAAAATCCATGAGCGTTACAAAATCCATGCCCGGAAGCAGTAACATAATTTCAGCTACCATTCCCGCGACACGGTTATAAACCTCTTCCAAAGTTAAGCTGTCTTCGCTGTCTCTCTCTGCGGAGTCTCTGTCTCCTCCGCATTGGTAGGGTTTTCGACATACGGCTTTGTAGAAAAATAACAATCCCATATTCTGGAAACCTCATACTGAATTACGGACAAATCATCTATGTCGATCTGATCGATAACCGTTCCCGGCAAACCTGTAATCGAGGACAGAAGCGCCGCATCGGCGGCAACACTGCCGGCAGGGTTCATTCCAACCGCGATAAAATCTTTTGTCTTGGGGCGCTGGATAATTACTTCAGTAACTTCCAGCTCTCCGACTTTGAACGGGTGTTTTAATACAAATTTTTGTGCCATAACAGCCTCCTATACCAGTCTCGGACTTGTACCGGAATTGTAGGTGATATCCATTTCGGCATCGCCAAGTTCGCCCGGCTCCGTTACCCATGCCTTTGGCATCATGTACTGTTTGCCGCCAGTTGTGTAAATGGTGAGGGTATCTTCTCCGACATTGGAAAGTTCCTCTATGCCAAGCGAGCCTGTAGCGTTGAGCTTCAGCTTCAACTCGGCAAAGGTCTGGCTCTCGGTGTAGCCGGTGTTCTCCGGCACTTCACCGGGTTTTGTCTCTCGCTTTGTTCCGGCAGGCTTGAATGTCGCGCCTTTTTCCTGTATCGGCAGTTCGCCTAACGCCGCCGAAATTACACGTTTTACTCTTTCAAGTTTCATCTATGCCTCCTATTTGAATTGAAGAAGCCCTGCGGCAATATAAAATTGACCTATCAGATTGGGCTGATGTGAATATTCAAGACGGGTTTTACTCCCTGACTTGATCTCAACAAGGATCGATTTTTTGTAGTTTTCAAAATCCTGACACCACTGTTTATCTTTGATGAACACTTCCTGATACGTTTCCGCGAGGAAGGAACGGAATACTCCAGCGGTCATTACACGCGCTCCGCCTCCGAAGTTTTCTTCAGTGCTTGCCAGCTTCCATGTCTTAAACCGTTTTTTCGCCTCGGCGTTGATGTATGTCCGCACCGCGTCAACAGTTTCCGTTACCTGCACATCAAGGTAACTGGTATCACGTCCGCCGTCCGTGTTTTCGGTGTAACTGGTTACCAGCCGCTCAATCAGTACGTTTCCGGTTGTGTCGAGGCGGTAGGTAGCGATACCGTTTTCAAGGAGTTTCTGCCGCTCATCGGCGCTGAATTCCTCTCCGCCGATCAATCCGTTGATTTTGGTATCGTAGGTGTTGGCGGCTGGGTCATCGGCAAGAATACGGCAGGCGGTCGCGCACCATGCCGCCGCCCATACGCAGGGCAGATCGGGGTTGTTGCCCCTCGGCAATAAAACGATATGAGGCGAATTCACGTTTGCGGCTTTTGCCAGAATAGTCCCCTCTTCGGTCTTACTGCCAAGATTGCCTGACAGGACAATGTACATCCTTCCGCCGATTTGCCGCAGAGGACCATAACGGGATTCAAGCTCATCGGAACTTGCTTTGATGTTTCCAATATCATCGAAATCGCTTGCGAAAAAGTTGTAACGTACTTCGCCCAGACCTTTAAGGTAAGGCTTGATATCGGTTACACCGGCTCCGGCAACTGATTCCGCTTTTCCAATGGAAACACCGTTTGCGGATGACGCAATAAAGACGCTGTTGTAATTACCAACCGTCCCTTTCACGTTAGATGAAATGGTAATGTCTGTCTTTTCCGCTTCAGCGGTAACAGGCAGAGTCAGCTCCGAGTTGATCCGCGCGACAATAGCGGCGGCAACAGCCTCGGCGTTTGCTCCGGCAGTAATTGCCGCGTCAAAGTCCATGCCGTTTATCGTGATACGGACAGCTCCGGCTTCCAAAGCGGAGCCGCTGACGGTAAAATTTTCCTTCCATGCGGTTCCTGCTTCCGGTTCGGGAATGGGAAGCACATAGAGTTCCTCTACTTTGTTAAGCGAAAGGAACGTTTCCGCCATAATCGCGGCTGGGCTTCCGTGACCGAAAAGCTGATGCGCCTTTGCCGCTGAAAGCACGTTGACCGGCTTTCCGCTCTCGGCTTGTGATGTTGAGAGTTTGTACCCTATCATCAAAGCCTTTTTGATGTCGCCTTGCGATCCCGCAAGGGAATTGTCAATTTCCTGATACTGGCTGGGAACCAACAGGTTCGCCGGAATCTGCCTAATCGGTACTGGCATTTTTAACCTCCAAATTTACATTATCTTCTGCAACGCCGTCTCCAATGTGATGCGTTGCGTCGTAGCCTTCAAAACATTCAAGATCGGGCAGAAGGATTCCGCCTTCGCCCTCATACAAACAATTTTCCGTAACTTTCCATTTCCACTTAACAGCCCAGAGCGTTATGTTGATCTGGTCAAGCGTGCCGGAATATAAACACTCGGCTTCAATGCGCTCTCCACTACCTATACTCCAAGGAGCGTCCAGATTTTCTATAACCGGAATTAATGTAGAAACTATTTTTAACGCGCCGTCATACAGGCGGTCTTTTGCATCGGAGCGGTACAACACCCAGCTCACAAAGTCAATGGTGTGCTCCTCACCTGAATACCTCAAAAACGATGTGAGTATCGCAGGGGTCTGATTTGCAAGCCGCTTGATCTCGGTTTCATTGAACTGTCCCGGATGAGCCGCTATGTGCAGTTTTTTGTTTTTTTCAAAAGCGGCTTTTATTTGAGAAACCGCTTCATCACGAATGTCAACCAACGTAACTATTTTCACGCGACATGCTCCTTCATAAACTCGTCAACTGCGTCCTCTAGTTCGGCGATATTGTCAGTGCTGTAGCCTAAGAATTCACGGCGGCGCTTTTCGTTTTTTGCGTCCTGATGATAAATGGCGTACTCCATAGGGGTTCCAACCAGAACGGTATCGCTCCCCTGAAGCTGGGGTTCAATTGATTGGAGCATAAGCCCGCCGCGATCAAGAATGCCGCCTCTCGAATCTTCTATTTTGCGTTTCTTATACCGCTCTGTTAATTCATGCCAGCGGTCACCTTGCGGATCAATTTCAGGACCAAAACGCTCTTGAGTCTGCCCAACGATCACCTCTCCCAGACTGCTCAACAGGCGCGACTTATCACCGCCTGACAGCACAAACGCATTGAGTTTTTGCGCGAGTTTGTCTATCTCCTGCAGTTTGATTTCAACAGCCGCGCCCATCAGTACATACCGCCTTTTTTGAAAAATCTGCCGTCCGTTATTCCTTCGCCGCTGTTTGGAGTAACAACCTCGGAAAACTGCAAACCGGGTCCTTCAAGCCCTCCCTGATATTCACGGTTGATTTTATTCAAGAGCGTCATATTGTCGCGGTATTTTTCACGGGCATCTTCACTGCCGGAAACCGCATCGGTCAGCCGGTACAGCGCAATGTCAGTACAAATACTGTTAAGCGCGTCCGCGAATTGAGGGGTAACGGGCAAAGCAATCTCCCCTGTTTTCCTGTCAAGGAGCCAAGGGAGATTTGCCGCAATGATTCCTGTTGCGTCCTGTAATGCAATTCCAATGCGCGCACTGTCTTTTTCGCCTTCTTCATCAGTAGGCAGAATCGCAGATTGCGGGATTCTGGAAAAAAATTGATCTACAGAAACAAGAGGGATCATTACTTTTCGCCATCCTTTTTATCTTCACCGATAACAACCCAGCAGTCTTTTTTGAGTGTGGCAAGCTGTTCTTCGGTTACTTCGTAAGTTTCCGCTTTCTGTGTCAGTACAAGACCAGCTCTGCGATAGCGCGGATATTCCGTTTTATGTCGCAGAACAACAGATATTTTTTTACCGCCTGCTTTAAGCTGGGATTTTGCTTTTTCAGCTTCTTTTGGATCGAAGCCAGCCGATTTTAGCAATTTCCAAGCCTCGCCTTCTTTCAGAGAATTTTCTCTTGCCATTTCAGCCACAATGGCGGCGAAATCTTTTCCTTCAGCTTTATTCAGCCTTTCTATCCAAGGCGCTAATTTTTCTTTATCCATTCTGCGCCCCTTATACCGCCGCACCTGCAAGATGCGGAACGATTACCAGTTCGGCAGTATGGTAATAAATGTTTGAAGCGCCATTGGCAAGGTTTTGCGCTTCTACAATGTTACGCGCCGCCGCCTCGTTTGCCGGACCAACAACCAAGTGTGTCGGTACAATGCCCAGCGGATCGCCGCCGTCTTTTTTGAATGATTGAATCAGTTCACGGGCTTTCTTGTAGTTATCCGATGTCAGTGTCGCTTTTGATCCAATCGCCTGTTGCCAGAGACCGTAGCCGAAACTGCCTCGGTAACGGATGCCGTACATATATTTGTCCTGCATAAACACTCTGTCGTTTTTGGTGTCGGTAATTTCTTCAAACTCCGGCGCGGTTCGCTGTTGTAAAATCAGCGGCTTGAGACTGCCGGAAAGAGCCAGCAGGAACCAAGGTGAGCCGGTTTCATCTCCTTGTCCTACAATATTGGAGAAAGGAGTTACAGCGCCTTTCCCGTCAGTTTGGGCATACACCGGGTGCTCATGGTCAAAAAAGTTTTGACCGTCAAAACAGGTGTTGGAAAACCCACTATTCAAAAGTAAAGCGATGTTGCGGTTAAAGAAGTTTTCAACCTCGTCAGCCATCGCGCTTGCCAGTGTGCGGTAGTGACCGAGGTTATCATCCTCAATGTCGGTTCGTTCTACGCCGAGAGTCGATTCATATTTCTTGTTGACAATCTGGTATGCCGCTTCCGCGATGTCTTTGATAACACGGTCACCGACCCATTCCCGAAGTTGCGGAAATGCGCTAAGCCAGCCGTAGGTGTTGCTTTTGGTGTTTGATGTGATGATGGTCGCAAGCAGTTTCCAGATTGATTTCGCGCCAAGCTCCGACATTCTCCTGCTGAACTCATCGCGTAACGCTGTCCGCAGTCCGTTTAATAAAGTGTTGGTTATGATCATTTTGATCCCCCTATGATTTTGCCGAATTCTTCAGGCGTATAGCCCATAGCCGTAGCAAGCTGTGACTGCTCGGCGTTAAGCGCAACACTATCCCCTGAAGCCGGCGGTGTTGCCGGAGTCTGCTCCGTACTGATAATGGCGGGATTGGCGGCGGCAATCTTTTTGAAGGATTCAAGTCCTTCTTTTGTCGCACATAACGCAAGATATTCCGCCTTGCTTGCCGGAGCGATCTTGCGGTTTGTGATTGCCTCGTCAACCGCCGCTTCCGCGTCCTTTTTAAGCTGTGCCGCGTTCAAATCGGCGATCTGCTTTTCAGCGTTGAGCGCCCGCGTTTCCATCGCGCTCAAATCGGCGCGGGGAGCGTATGCGGTAAGGTCAACTGTTGATTTGTCCGTCTGCGGTGCGGCTGTCGTCTTCGCCGCGTTTAAGGCTTTGGCGGCGGCAAGAACTTCCGCCTCGGTTGCGGTTTCGGGTAAACCCAAAGCCACAAGTAATTCTTTATTCATGGAAACCTCCATTTTAGATTTATTTTCTAACTGCTCGGAATTAAGAGCAGGAAGAATCAAGTTAGGTGAATTGGTAAGCGCGGCGCGGAGAATACATTTGATTTCTCCTTTTTCGTCAAACGCAAACACGGGAGAAATAAATTTGTATTCTTTTTTTGTTAGCGCATTGAGTCCGCGTTCGTTCCATTCAACGTCAGCCCAAATCGCGCCGCTTTCATCGGCGCAGAGATTTTTCATCCAGCCGAACGCCGGAGCGGCTCCGCCTTTGGGAGCGCTTAAATCTGTCGAATGGTTTTCATCTACAGGCAGAGCCTGAAGGCGTGAATTGGAATTAAGAGCGACCTGCTTTGGGTTCGGGTTTTTCCATTCGCGGTTGTCACGCCCTTTGACGATCTTATCCGCCGGGACTAACATAATCCGTTTTGGGATTTCTTCTTCAAAATTGAGAGATAAAAAAAGACTGCCTGTTTCCATGCAGGCAGTCTACAAACAAAATTTGGCGATTTTCCTATAATCGGAATTAATGTAAAAATTCAGAAAATGGCAGGTAGGGCATCGTTTTATGGAATTTTTCACGATTACCTTCTCTCCAGAGTGTGTACGCAAAAGTAAAACTGATGTTGTACTCACGGGCTAAGGTGTTTATAGACACGCCCTGCGAGAAATTCCGTTCATAGATTTCAAGAGAGATGATTTTTCTGAACGCGCAACGCTCAAGCGGAACGTAGATTTGCAAGCCGCCAAAGCGGAACATTAACTTGTCCAGCATTTCCTGCGCTGGTTTGTCTCCAACTGCGTCTGCAAGCACTCCGCGTATTTTCTCCGCGCTCCTTCCTGAATCTTTCTTTGCCGGGAAAAAGACCATCTGTCCGCCGAAATAGCGGCACAATGCCCTTATGCCCCGCTGGGCGGTTTGTTCTCCCACAGCGGAACTGCACAGGATAATCATATCCTCGGCAAGGGTGTTGTCGCTTTTACTCATACAACCCCCTTGTCTTTTTTTGAAGTATCGGGATCGAAGCCTGCCTTTCTCATCATGTCGCGTAATGCCAGAATGACCTTTTGCGCCAGCTCTACATCAAGGAAGCGCAGAGCGTCTACGCCGCAGATTCTTTTTACAAATGCAGTAAGAGCGGTATCGCTTTTATTGCGGGCGCAGTCCACCCACATTCCTTTGATGTATTCAAGCTGGTCAAGAGTTGCCGCCCCTACTTCAAGCGGCTTTACTCGGCTGGGCGATTGCTCAAAGCCGCCGGTGCGCATGGCTTTAAGCGCCTTCTCAAGCTGGCGTATTGTCATTTTGGCGGCGGAATCCCTGCCGCAATGCCCGTCAAGAAAAGCCCGGTACACTTCATCGTTCATGCCGAGTTTTGCCTTACCGACATGAATTAACTGGATGAGCTTTTTTCGCTTGTTTTCGGTAGTCGCAGACCTCATTTTAATACCCTCTCAGAGCGCAAAAGGGTCGCCCCTTTTGCGCTGTTTCTCATTCTTCGATATTTTCTATTCTTTGACGTTTTGAGGACGTTTTTAGCGGATACATGAGCATGTACCTTTCTAAAGCAAAGGGCACAAAAAACTCCATCTTACCCAAGCATTTTGCCTCGGCATAACTTTCAATTTCACGCCATTTTTTTGTCGTGAAGGTGTAAGATTTTGTTTCTGCGTCAGGATTTTCACATGCCGCTTTCAACGCTTTCAGTACAAAACGCTTAATCACCTGTGAGACAAGCACCTCGTCCTCCGCAGCTTGTTGTTTGAGTTGTTCAACAAAATGATCCTCAATAGTTATCGCTACTCTGATTTTAGTTTTTGCCATAATTCATTCCCCTCCCTGTTGGCTTTTCCAATCCTCAACGCTTTTGTGGTGCATACATTCGTCGTTGTGAACGCAAATATCACCCACAAACCAAGGATAGCTTTCAACATACTGATCAGCGGCTTCTTCAATAAGCGCCTCAATAGACTGGGGACTCCCCGTTTCTTTTAGGTGCTTTTCTACTCTTTCAATGAGTTCATCAGATAGATTAATTTTCATTTTTCCCTCCCATAAATATTTTTTACAAAGCGTTTACCACTTCAGCGTCAACGCAATTTGCGCCGAGTTCTGTTGCGGCGTTCATCGCCTTCATGCACCAGTTATTGATCAACAATGGCCAGGCGACTGAATACACCTTTCCAGTCCGTGTCTGCCGTTCAAGTTTTTTCGCAAGAGCGGCGCATCCTGAATCGCTGATGATATCGGAGCGGTTCTTGCCAAGACGTTTGAATTTGATGCCAAGGTAGGCGGCGATTGCCTCACCGCTTGCCAAAGGCTCCAGTTCCAAAACTTCCATGCGCCTTATCACTTCACGAGCTTCCCAGTTCTTGGACTCGTCAAGTTTCGCCTTCATTTCGATTTGACCAACCAAAACGATAGACAGCAGTTTTTTGTAACCGTCCTCCATCTCCCAAAACCGTTTCAGGTATTTGAGCGTACTGATGCTCAAATCGTGAGCCTCTTCGATCATCAGGACATGGCTGTAACCGGCACGGCTGGAGTTGGTTAATATCCGCTCCACTTGCCGAGCTTTGACTTCCATTGAGGAGCGGGGCATTTCCGCCGAGCAGTCATTGATTATCGCGTCGCAGATGTTTCTGGTTGAAAGACGCGACTTGTCTATACATCTCGGCGTGATTACACGAACCTTCTGTCCTTCGACAGCCATGCGGTCAATCGCGTAACGGCGGATCGTTGTCTTGCCGCTTCCGCTTTCTCCGATCAGAGCGACCATGCCTCCGGCTTTCGCGGACTGCAAAATGTATTCCGCTATAAAACGTGTGTCTTCAGTCAGATACACGTCCTCGGCTTTTACCACATCGCCATAAAATGGATCAGAGGTAAGAGCGAACTTCTTAAAAGTTTTTAGTGTCAACATAAAATCTCCTTATGCAAATTTGAGAATCTTTACAGAGGGCTGTCCTTCAGGCTCTCTGTATTCTTTTACTAAATCATTAAGCAGGTTTGACGGTACTCCTTCCGGGTACGCCGCTTTCAACCGCTCAATGAAACCGTCAGGCACAAAACCGAGTTCGGGCTTTATGCGCTTTGCCATTTCGGTTGCGCTGATTAAAATTTCGTGAGTACGAACCGTTCCGGCTGTTTGTGAATTTCCGGCATCGGGTAGCGGGCTGTCAGCCTGCATGACCACGATCTGTTCACCAGTACTTTGTTTTATAAAGGGGCTTGCCGCATTGATGTAACTGTGGGCTTTGAGTCCCTTTCCTCTGTCGGTGAAAGCAAGCGGTACAGTTCCGTCTGTTTGTTTCTCAAGTTCCTTGACATTTTTTTCACGTATGGTATCTGGCAGGCGTTTGTATTCCTTGCCGAACACTGGAGCGTCAACGTCAAAACCGGCTACGTCATACGCAATGGGTTCACATTCAAAGCTCAACGGTTCACCGTCAAATTTATAGCTCACAATGATCAGAGGCTCGGTATCTACCAAGATGGGCTGGACGTTGACGTTCTGCCCCACCATGATGCCGGGCAAATGCGCAAGGCTGTACCGCATGGATCGCTTTGTCTTGGGGTGTACGAAACTGATGGCAAGGTCTCCGGCAACTTTCCTGTCTTCAATCTTTGTTGAATAGATTTGACGGCAAATTTCCAGATCGGGAAGCTCCTTCAATTGCTCGGGGTGTATCTTTTGCCAGAGCATGAGTCGGCTTGAGGCAATGCCGTTTCTGTTAAGCCGGGTATTCTGGTGCGGCAACATGTTGGCGTTATAAGCCGCGCACCAGCGTTCAGCCGCCGCGTTTAGTTCGTCTAGGCTGTTAACCGGCTCAAACCGCAAGCGGCTTTCAAACTGCGTTTCTACGATGTTGTTGGCGTTCTCCACCTGCCCTTTGCCCCGAGGATTTCCCGGCAAATGTGAAGTTGTTTTCACTCTTAGCGCACCCAATGCGGTGGTAACTGCGTGAGCGGTATTCCCGCTACCGCTGTCCCAAACAAGTATTTCTGGGAGTCCATGAAAAACGTACAAAGGATCGTCCTTCATGCCCCATGCGTATAACAGGAAGTTATACATATTCAGTGCTGTTTCTCCAGCCGCTTCATAGTAGCGGACACATATACTCGCGGAGTAATGATCCGTCAGCACATACCGCAGACATTTCAATTTCCCGTCCTCGTAGAAGTTTTTGTTTTTATAGTGTTCATGATCGTCAACAATTTTTTGCTTCCCGTTAGGTGAAAAATAAAGAAGGCAGTTAGAAGGGTCGGTCAAATGTATTTGGTTTGGGTATTCGCTCCGCATACGTTGGTATGGTGTGGATGCTTTCAAATCCTTTGCAGAAAATTGTTCGTTCCGCAACAATTCACGTATGCGGCTGTTGCTGACGTTTACATCTAAACCTTGAGACTGAAGAATTGATCTCGCCACCGTTACGGGCATAGTTACCTTGCCGTTCTTGCGCTTGCTTGTTTTCTGCATATTGGCAATGAGCCTTAATTCTTCATCGCCAAGGCTGGTACAACCAGCGTCCTTCCGGCGTTTCCTGCCGGAACTCCACCCCGCATCCTTGAGCATCTTGTATGCCTTTGCGGTGGATATGTAAAAATGGTCGCGCATTTTTTCTATGACGGTCATGCGTCCAGCTCCGCTGTCTGCGGCGTTCATTTGCCTGACCCATTCCTCCATAAGGCTATGCCCCCCATGCAAGAAGTTTTTCTAAAATACTTCTCGCCATACTGGGAGATTCGGATTCAAGATGAACCATGGCGGAGCGCAACATCCCGTAAAGAATGTAATAAGCGTTATGATCGTCGCTCCAGTCTCCCATTAAAGCCAATTCGACAAGGGTTAATTCACTATCAACTTTTCCTGTCGCCTCTTTTATGGCGTTTTTCTTTTTCCTTTCCGACCAGAGGAAGTGATTATAGTTTGGTTTAGGCATCTGCTGTTTCCCCCTTGTCGATGTGTATGTCATTGATAGCGCCCTGGAGCTCCGCAAAGGTTTCCGTGATCATTGCAATGGCATTGGTGTGATACAAGATAAAATCGTTAAGCTGGGAATAGTTGATTTCCTCAAGGCGTTGGATAACGGTGATTATATCGATGCATTGGTTCATTGCGAAAATGGCATCTTGTAATGGAGCGTTGAACCGTTTAAGTTGTTTGTCAAGCTCGGAACCGGCTTTTTTTGCCGCCATTTCTTTTTTTGAAAGATGGCGACATTCTTCTGCCTCCAATTCCAGCGTTGCAATCTGTTCGTCTTTTTGCCTGTTTTTCTCTTTGAAAACGGACTCTGTCCTTTTCAGTTTTTCCCGCAGTCTTCGGGTTTCTTTTTCAAGTTCCCCCCCTGTCATTTGGGAAACCTCATCATGGGGAATGTCGCCAAGAGAACCTCCGCCAAGATATTCATCAACAACAGGCTTTTCAAGGACAGTGAGCGCCCTAATTTGGCGGAAATTTAGCTCCAAATCTTCACCGTGTGAAGATTTGGCAAACATATCCGTTGCCCGCATACAATAGTATGCCCATGTACACGATACTCCGGTACGTTTTATAGCCTTTTCGAATTCTCCATGAGGAATATACGCTTTCAACCAGTGATAATCCCTGCCGTTTTGAATCATAAATTCGGCAGTAACACTGTTTCTCGATTTTAGTTTTGCTTCCAGACGAAACTGGTCAAAAGGAAGTCCGTCCCCCCAAAGCTGATCAGCATTTTCCCTGTCAGCTTGCATCTTGTCCAAAGCCTTTGTTTCAGGTGCAATTACATTTTTTCTTCTACCCATACATTTCTCCTTACTGCATTTCGGCGGCGTACCGCGCTTCTTCTTCTGTCAAGCGCAGTTTTGCCTCGTTATACGAGCGCATGATGCGCCCGGCAAATCCTCCAAAGGTTGGCGATAAACGCCACCTTGCTCCGTTTCCTTGGACAACCCAATCGTAGTTTTTAAAAAGCGCCATATCACGGCATACATTCGCTTCGCTTGTTTTAAGACGCAGGGCAATCTCTTTGTTTGTAAGACCCGAAACATGGTTGTCGCATAACAGGCGGATAATTTCAAAAATTCTACTTGATTTTTCCATACCTTAACGCCCTCTCTTTTATGTTTAGTCCCAGCCTGATAAGCCAGTCGCATCTCCACTGTTCGCCCTTGTCTTTAAGACGAACGCCAAGTCTGAATATGAACCCTCCCATACCAGCCTCCTACAACGCCGCTACATCAAGGGGAATGTTTTGATACTCCCCGTTGGCATCGCGCTCATAAACGCGAAGGTACTGCTTGGTTCCTGTGATCTGGACGCTTTCCGTGATAGCTGTCATTGCCTTCTGCCAGTCTGTATCTGTAATATCAAGACGGCGCAGACCCAGAACGCGAGCGGTAGAAATTTTTCCCTGCTTGTCTACCTGAAATGCGTCATTGACAAGCACACGGATTTCCTGCCGTGCGCCGGAACTCCATTTTTTTATACACTTGTCAATCAGCCCACGAGCTACCTGCAGACGCTCATCAAATGTGATGTTGTCATTCATGGCAACAACAAGTTTGAATTGACCGTCATAGGATGTTAGGGTGATGTTTCCTTTTTTGCCTCCCCACTTTAATCCGTACTTAGCGGCTGACATTTCAACAAACTTTTCAATGTCAGCGCGAATTTTGTTTTTGAAGTCCAAAAGGACGCTTTTCATTTTCATCGCTTCATCTGCGATCCGGCGGACTGTTTCGTCACGCTTTTTGTCGATGTCTTTGACCAGATCAGCCGGTACTTGCCGTCCTTGGCTGTCTGTCATAAATTCTTTCTTACTCATCTTTGATCCCCCCTTAACTCAATTCTGATTTTTACCAAGTCGTTTATTAGGTTTGTTACCGCCTCTGCTACTACTTCCTTTTGAAAGGCATAATTAGATATGTTGCGATTAACAATCCGTTCCGCAACTTCCTCCGCCTTTTTGTTAACTTCAATTCCCCGCAGTTCCTTTTCAACCGTTTCCTTGACGGCTTGCATTGTCCATTCCTTTATGTCTTCGCGGCTTATACCCAGCTCATTGACCATGTAATTGCGGAATAGTTTGTATTTGTTATCGCTCATACCGCCTCCTTGCCACGGCTTGCGGCTATCAGCTTCTCAAAGGTCTCGTAGCCGAGATTCTCGGTTAAAGCCTTTTTGACCTTTTCCGAATTCTTGCGTCCTTTTAGAAAATGTGTTATCATTCCAATTGAGACATTCGCTTTTTGGGCGATTGCCGTAAGTGTGAAATTCCGGAGTTTCAGTTGATACTGAATCCAGAATCCTGTCCGGGGAGTTATGGTGATTCCCATAGCTTTCCTCCTCGCGCGGCTTAGTTTCCGTGCCATAATTAGCTCCTTCCCCCTTAACGGGGTTGGTTGGATTTGGGATTGAGGGGATTGGTTTGTGTCCGCCCCCTCAATCTTTTTTTAGCAGTCAAGTCTATATTTTGACTGTCTAGTTTATTATTAACGAGTTTTCGCTCACTGTCAAGCGAATTTTCGCTAAAACTGGAAAAAAATGGATTTAGCTCAAGTACTAACAGATTTAAGAAAAAACAGTGGGAAATCACAGCGAGAATTCGCTGAAATGCTTGGAATACCTCAAACTACATGGTCTGGATATGAAAGAGGGCAAACACGCCCCAAAATGGACGTATTTTTGTCTTTGGCTGAGAAGGGTTATACAATAAAGGGAATAAATACAAGTTCCATAGATGATTGGCCAGAGGTAAAAAAACAAGAACTGCAAAGAAGGCTAGATATTATAAAAACCGGAGCCTTCGATTTAGAGACACCTTTGACTGATATTATAAAAATAATAAAGGCTGTTGATGATCATCCTTCACCTTATAAAAAAACAAGTGAAATACCTATCTATAATTATGGTAACATTGAAAATATAAAAAACGCTTTTGTTATCCCTCTCTTGAACCAAAAACTATCCGCCGGTAACGGTCAGGAATTGCCTAATGATGATGAAGTTTCAGCCTTAATACCTGTGCCGTCCAGCCTTGCAAAATTTGGAAAAAATCTTGCGGCTTTGACTGTAGAAGGCGATAGTATGTACCCAACGCTTGAGCGCGGCGATTTAGTTGTCTGTGACTCTTACGGCTGGTCAGGTGAAGGAATATACGCCCTACGCATGGGCGGCGATGGCTTTGTAAAGAGAATTACTAAAGCGCCGGGTAAAATAGTAATCATTTCCGATAATCCAAAGTACCCGACACGGGAAGAACCTGAAGAAAGTCAGGACTTTGATATTATCGGGCGTGTACATTACGCAATAAAGAACATGGAGTGATTATGAGAGTTCGTGGAAAAAAGAGATTCCAATTACTTGGATATGCTTTTATTGCTATCGTTGCTGTTATCATAGCCGTCTTTGATTTTATTAAAGAAAACTCAATAATATTTATTGGCATTGCGGTCATCATAATTGGAATTATAATTTTTTTGTTTATAAGAAAAAGTAAAAAGAGAGCGGAATTATTAGATAGTGAGATCAGTCCCGAAATAATAAACAAACTACCTACTGAAGCCTTGCATCATTTGAACAATGCCATAAACAAAGAACTTGCTGGGGATTTTCTTGGTGCAAGAATGCATTATACGCAGTGCATGGAATGTATGCGTGATCTAAAAGAAACGGATGAATATAAAGTCATCGACAAACAATATGAAGAGTTCGTAAGCCGTGATCCTGTTTTTCACAAACTCGCCGAGGGCTTGATTAAGGGAATAAAACAAAATCCTGGCATACTACAATCAGAAATTACGAAAAGACTTGATCCACTTGAGACTTGGGGACAAATACAATATTACAATCGAAAAATTTCAAAAGATGATGTCTATTATGCCTTATATTTTATGGATAGATTAGGTTACATTACCCGAACAAAAAAAGGACGCTCGTATGAGCTGTATTCAAAAGAAGCTGAGATTTCTGAAGGAGATTCTGAATGAGGAAAGAGCTAGGATTATTATTTGCAATACTTCTCATGTCTTTTTCAGTATGGGCACAAGAGAGAGAATTAAATGTTGTAAACTACATAATTGACGGTCAAAACATAACAACCGAATTTAATAATGCAATCATCAGGTGGGAAAGTAAAAAGGTCGTTAGAATAGATATATATGGTGATAATTACAATGCAATTGTTTATGAACTTGAAATTAGATTACATAATATTTCTACAAATTCTATAGAAACTATAATTTTAACTGAAGGAAATTATACCGGAAGTTATGGAATATATTTCAACAATGTTATTTTTCCCCGTAATCTGGAAAATGTATTCCGTTGTGAATATTATGAAGGCTCTGAAGATAATATTAGAGCAATTTATTTTTATGATACAGGCTCTGAAAGTAGATATGCTTATGCTACGTTAGAATTAAGATAAATATTTTAAAGGAGGAGGCAGATATGATGATTTTAAAAGCTAAAGTTCCAAAAGTTTTGGTCAAAGGGGCAGAAAATACATCGGAACTAGAATGTAAAGTCTGCAAAGGATGGCTAAACCATTGGAAAAAATTGGCTGGATATAAACAAGATGTGAAAATAAAATGTTGCCATCCTGCTCACGAGAGATCTGGAGAAAAAATAGCGGATCGTGGAGCACATGTAATGAAGTGCCCAACCGTTAAGAACGATAATCCTTCTAAAGAGTTGTTTATCATTCCTGTATGCAAAGAACACATTATAAAAGAGAAGGAAGCCATACGTATCCCGGATGAAATGTTAGTGGATGCAAGGCCATGTAAACCGAGAACAATAGGAGCCCGCCGAAGATAAGAAATTAATAAGGAGGAGGATATCATGAGTGATGAAAAAGACACATCGAAACAGCAATCAGAGAAGGAAACACCGCCGCCGCGCCCAACTCAGGGAAAAGACCTTAACTCTGAAAACAGCAGACCTAAAATTAGAAACGAAAAGGAGTAATTATGAAAACAGCGTCGATAAAATCAGCGGTTAAAAAAGCATGTAAGAAATCAGCGGTTAAAAAAGTAGGTTATAAATCAAAATCAGCGGCTAAGAAAACAGTAAGAAAAAAGGCTGATGGTATTCCACTTCCACGTCCACCTCAGGGAAAGTATCGTAACCACAGACCAACACAATAAAAGAGATCATACTTAATACAAAGAAAGCACAGCCCAAACCCCTGCTGAAATAATTGGGAAGATTGCAAACAATACAACCGCCGCATTAAAAAGATTAGCGCGCTCTCTTTGAATTGTGCCATCTTCCTTGATATACTGGTGTAGAGTTTGAATATTTCCTTTAAGAATATTCAACATACTACTTAAATAATAATTATCGGTAAAATATGCCGAAGGTTCTCCTTGCGCAGAGTTGATCCCTCTTGGTAATAAAATTAATAAAAGCAGAACAAGAATAGCAAACAGGAAAACCCCGGCGCATATAGACATGGCAAGAAGAGGCGTTGAGAGTTCTTTTATTTGCAAAATAAAATAACCGGTTAATGCGGCTAAAATTGGCAAAGAGAATGAAAGCATACCAATCGCTTTATTTGTAATGATGTCATTATTTCTATGAATTGAATCAAGACGGGCTATTGCTTCATTGTAGATAAATTCAGCTTTTTCTCTGGTTATTTTTGACCATTTAATTTTGGAAAAATCAATGTCTTTCTGTGCCTGCATGTCAACCTCTCTTAATTCTAGTATATAGCAATAATTTCCCTAAGAATACTCATCCCTTTAGCCAATCCGAGATCGGTTTGACCATAATTTCCAAATCCTTTGCCAGCCTTGCCTCGACGCGAGCTCCTTTTGATTCCTTCCATGACGGGAGCAACGCCACCCCGTCACAGCAGATCATTTCGCAGATGTCATATTTCATAGCATCCGTCCAGCTAATATCCTCTGGGAAATCGAAAGCAGTGGGAGAGCAAACATCATACCCCGCATTTTCCAGCTTATTTTTGGCGGCGGCGAAGTCCTCTTTGTAATTCTCATTACCGGTAATTTTCCCGGAAATATATAAACGCATAACACCTCTTTACTAATTTAAAAGTACAGGTTCATTTCCCTTAGCTACCGCACGGGTCGAGGAACCGCATAAAACCCTCCTTATTCAAAAAAACGAGCGGCTACGAGTCCAGCCGCCACAGACCTCAACCAAAAAGGAGAAATTATGAAGCTACAGCCAGCCTACAACACCAAAGACCTTAAAATACAATAATTAGAATTAATGTAAATTGAGCCTCTCATACGGGTATGTTTATAAATAAACATACCTATGGAGGTATAAATATGGCTGACAATGAAAAACCAGGGTTTTCATTCTCAATTTTTCTAATCAAACTTACATCCCGCGCATTCTGGGTATGGCTCATTACCACGGCTATTGTATGTTTCGTGCTGTGGGAGATATTAAAAAACGAGACTCCGCCTGTGTATACATGGATGTCTATTCTTCTTGGAATATGGGGAGGGACAGCAGTGTTATTTGTCGGAGGCAACGTACTGATTGATGCCCTTGCCGAATCGGTTAAGAAGGCGGAAATAAAATTGCAGACAACCATCAACGCAAACGCCAACACGAATATTTCCGGGGCGGCAGTCGGTAACGCAACATCTGACGGCGGGAAAAAATAGGAGGCTTTATGATCAACCGCAATTATATCGAATCAGTCCTTGCCAGATTTGAAGGTAAGGCAATAGCGAGGGGTTATATCCCCTGCCAGCAGGGAACGTACTACGGAAGCGGTCCCGACCGAGGCGAACCTTTAGGCGCTTCGGGCGTAACTGTTGCGACAGGAGTTGACCTCGGTCAGCAGACAATGACAGGGCTTGAGTCAATGGGTATATCTGCTGACACCCTTGCCGTTCTTGCCCCTTACATCGGGCTTAAAAAACAGGACGCGCTTAAAAAACTGCAAAGCGCTCCTTTACAGCTAACAGAGGCGCAAGTCGAAGAAATCGACAGGGCGGTACATAACCGTTACATCGATCAGGCGGCGGCTCTTTTTGGACGGGAACAATTTGAAAACGCTCCTATCCAAGTTCAGGCGGTTGCCGTAAGCCTTCATTATCAATTTGGTACTCCAAGACGGCAGGACTCCCCAGCGCTTGAAAAAGCATGGGAGAGCATGAAGCTGGGAGCGTATCAGGAAGCCGCCGACTATCTTAGGAACAACGAGCTGTGGAGCAAATCACATCAGGTTTACAGCGCAAGGCGCAGAGCGGAAGCGGCTATTTTAAGCGAAGTCTAGGAGCGCGAATGTGGAATCCTTCATCAAAAATATTATTATTTGCCTTGTTATTGCTGTGGTTTGTTTTACCGCAGGTTTTTTCTCAAGGGGTCTATTTGACAGAATCCGAGTTTCAGGAACTGCTGAACATTATCAAAACATCCAGAGCGAACTCCGAAAGGCAGACGAAGCTCATAACAGACTTGAAGGAAACATTGACGGCGCAAGAAGCGGAATTACTGCAAGCATTGAACTCTCTGGAACAATCGGGACAGGACTTGACGGAATTGAATTCATCGCTGTCGAGAATACGGACTTACTCACAGGAGCTGAACGCATACTGCTTGACGCTGGAGCAAGAGAACTCAAGGCTCCAGAGTGAAAACAGGAGTTTGAAAATATGGCTGGGGATATCTTCCGGCGGAGCAGGAGTGTTGATAATCGTTCTTGTAATTCTGCTTTTATAAAAAAGCAATAACCGCCGTTATCAGAAAAATGATAGCGGCTTGTTTTATATTTGCTTAATTGGAGGGGTTTGTGGAAATAGCAAAATTTGTTTTGACGGTAATTGGTACGTTTTTATCGGTCTTAGGTTTTTCATTCGCGGTGTTTCAATACTGGAAAAAGAAACAGGATGAGAAATTCGATTTGCTTAAAAAATCGATAGAAACAATGGTGCAAAACGAAAACCAAGCGCGGAGTTCTGCCTTAGATCGTTTAGACAAACGTATCGAATTTCTTGAACGGAGCGTTCTTCAAGGCTTTGAAAATCGTCTAAGTGTGATCGAAGGAGAATTACGCGGCATTAAGCCGATCCTTCAGGCGATTCAGAATTGGTTTATCAACAATACGGGGAGTAAGTAATGGAAAACATTTTTTTGCCATTGCGCCGTAGCATCATCTTGCAAGGCATTGAAAAATCGGGACGCAAGTTGTCTAACGAGATGATACAGCGGCTGTTGAAATCACAATGCCACATTTGCTCAATCGCCGAGGTCAACGAACAAATAAACTGGCTTGAAAACTTGGGCTATGTGAAGGCTAGTCGCCTTGGCGATTCCGGCATTATCAGCGTACAGATTACCCGTCCCGGAATTGATGTCGCGCTCGGCAACACTCGCGCCGAGGGCATCGAGCCGCCGCAGGAGGCGTAAGATGGGGCAAAAAAGCGCTGTCGATAAACTTCCCAAAACACTGCGAAGCAAGCTGATAGAAATGCTCAACGACCCAGCCGTTACGCAAGCGGCAATCGTAGACGCGATTAACGCCGAAGCCGGGGAGCCGATCATTTCAAAATCATCTATGAATCGTTATGCGTTGAAGATGAAACACTTCGCGGAAAAAAACAGGCAGGCGAAAGAAATCGCCGATGCCTACATTGACAAATACGGCAACGAAAACCGCCAGACGTTAGGCAAGGTTATCAACGAACAAATGCGTGTGGCGATATTCGACCTCATGGGCGAGTTTGACGAAATCCGCAATGATCCCAAAATAAAGGGGACAGGAGCGGCGGACATGCTCTACAAAATTTCGCGCGGCTTAAAAGAACTTGAGCAAGCCGAAAAGCTGAACGCCGAACGCACCGAGCGCATAAGGAAGGAAGCTCTCGCCGATGCCGCCGAGATCGTCGAAAAAGAAGCAAAGTCAGCCGGGCTGGATGAAGCCGCGCTGAATATTATCAAGCGTAAGATTTTGGGGATTTGAGTATGGATGCAGAGACTGTGGAAGTAGTGATTCCGCTTGTCAGTAAATTATTTGCTTGTGTTGAGTGCAAATTCTACAGCAGGAATGAATTTAGCGAGAGTTGGTGTGCTAAGTGGCGTTCGCCTGTAGGTGAAGTTGCGCTTACATGTAAACCAAAAAAATCATGGAGGAGAAAATGAAAAGCGAAACCGATAATACGTTAAAGCCGTGCCCGTTTTGTGGCGGCGATATTGAATTGACCGCAGTTGATTATGAATGGACGTTTTGTTGTTTTGAATGTGAGTCTCGTACCAATTTTGGTTTATTAACATACGAAGATGCAATCGCCGCATGGAATAAGCGAGTAAAAAATGGCTGAAGACGTTCTCCTTCCCTACCAAAAAAAATGGATAGAAGACGAATCCAAAGTCAAAGTCTGGGAGAAGTCCCGACGCATTGGCGCGTCCTATGTCGAGGCTTTGGCATCCGTACTTGAAGCCGCAAAGACAAAAGAGGCAGGCGGTCAATCCACATATTACCTTTCATATTCCAAAGAAATGACCCAGCAGTTTGCCAAGGACTGCGCATTCTGGGCAAAGCACATTAACGCCGCCGCATCGGAACTTGAGGAAGTTGTACTCAAAGATGAGGACAAAGACATCACCGTGTACCGTATTCATTTTGCGTCAGGTTATGAAATATGGTGCTTACCGTCAGTAGCACGTTCGCTCCGTTCCAAGCAGGGACGAGTAATTATTGATGAAGCCGCATTTGTCGAAGATTTGGGCGAACTCCTGAAGGCGGCAATGGCTCTGCTGATGTGGGGCGGTTGTGTAAGAATTCTATCAACACATAACGGCGATGACAATCCGTTCAACGAACTTATCAAAGAAATCAAGGAAGGGAAAAAAGACTACTCCCTTCACCGCACCACATTTGATGAAGCACTTGCTCAAGGATTATACAAGCGTATTTGTTTAGTTCAGAAAAAAGAATGGTCAACTGAAGCGCAGGAAGCATGGCGCAAAAAAATAATTGACGATTACGGCGATGACGCGGATGAAGAATTATTCTGTATACCCGTCCGTGCCGGAACTCGCTACTTCCCATCGACACTGCTGGAAGCCGTTTCTGATCCAAACGTGAAAGTTTTACGTAAATCCTGCGATGACAGCTTCACCTTTGAGAAAAAAGAAAAGCGTGTCAAAGAATTCGACACATGGCTGAAAAACGAAGTCCGTGACACTCTGCTGTTACATACCAACCCTGTGTACATGGGCGAAGACTTTGCCCGTTCAGGCGATCTGACCAGCATATTTTATGACGAGCTGATGCCTGACGGAAAACTTCTTACCTTCCTTGTAATTGAATTGCGCAATGTACCGTTCGACCAGCAGTTGCAAGTCATTCTGTATCTGATGAACACCGCACCGAATTTCGGCGGCGGAGCTTTTGACGCAAGAGGTAACGGTCAGATGATCTCCGAAAAAGCAGTTC
The DNA here is from genome assembly GCA_031254315.1 of Treponema sp. Classification (GTDB taxonomy): domain Bacteria; phylum Spirochaetota; class Spirochaetia; order Treponematales; family Breznakiellaceae; genus WQXQ01. The sequence continues at coordinate 26,758 of JAIRUQ010000111.1, read as the reverse complement.
AAGAATGGCCGGGGTATGTATATCCAATAATGATAACGATGTCTTGGTATGCAGAAAACTTCCCAAAACTGAAAGGGCGCATGGAAGACGCGACCACAACAATTCCCGATGACGCTTTTATCCGCGAGGATTTCCGCACGGTAGGATTGAAAGCCGGAGTCCCGTGCGTACTTGAACGTTCCGGCGGACATCGTGAACGGCGGCACGGTGACGGCGCGATTGCGAAACTCATGGCTGTTTACGCCGCTGACGCGGATGAAGAAAAAGGATATCAGCCGATGACATACGAGGCGGTACAAACACCTAACAGATACAAAACAGGAGGTAAAGACACATGGGAGGATTAAAGGATTTTTGGCAGAGGATAACCAATAAAACCGCAGGCGAAACCGCCGATGAGAACGAGCAGGCAAGCGCCGTTCAGTATACAAACCGCCATCCGTGGGGCGATTTTTCACTCTTAAACAGCCTAACCCCTGAACGTCTTGCGACAATCCTTATCGATGTCAGGCGCGGTGAATGTCCGGCAGAATATCTTGAACTATCGCAGGATATTGAACTGCGTGATTTGCATTACCGCTCCGTACTCTCCACACGCAAAGACGCTGTTACAGGGCTTGAAATAAAAGTAATCCCTGCAGGAGAAGAAAAAAAAGATGTCGAACTCGCCGATGCCATAGAACGCGATATTGTAAAAAACCAATCGGCAAAACTGCGCTCTTTGATCCGTGATATGCTTGACGCTTTGGGCAAAGGATTTTCCGTCAATGAAATAATCTGGGACACAAGCCGCACACCGTGGAAACCGAAAGCGTATAAATTCCGCGATCCTCGCTGGTTCCAATACGACCGTGAGACAGGCGATACTCTCATGCTCCGCGCTCCCTATGGAAACGATCTTGAACCGCTCAAGCCGTTTCAGTTTGTTGTACATGAGCCGCACCTAATCAGCGGAAAGCAGATTACGGCAGGGCTTGCGCTTCCGGCTTTGTATTACTGGATGCTCAAAACCTATGACGTAACGAGCTGGGCGGCTTTCATCGACCGCTACGGCTACCCGATCCGCATTGGCAAGTATGGTAAAAAATTCACCGATGAAGACCGCATAACGCTCAAACGCGCAGTTGCCGCCATAGGGCAAGATTTCGGCGCAATCATTCCAGAGAGCGCCCAGCTTGAGATAATAGAATCCAAGAGCGTTGGCGAAAAGTCGCAAGTCTACATGGACATGGCGGATTGGATCGACAGACAGGTAAGCAAGCTCGTGTTAGGTCAGACCATGACTGCCGATGCAGGTTCCAGCAGGTCGCAGAGTGAAACCCACGACAAAGTGCGGAATGACATTGGCGACAGCGATATCCAGCAGGTTATCGACACATTGAACGCCGCCCTCACCGTGCCGTATATCAACCTAAATTACGGCGAACAGGAAGAATATCCCCGAATAGACCTCTTCAAGCCCGATGAAAAAAATATTGAGCAAATAATTACAGCGGTAGAAAAACTGGGACCGCAAGGTTTGAAAGTCAAAGCTGACGAAGTACGCTCGCTAATCGGACTTTCCAACCCCGATGAAGGAGATGAGGTAATCGGCGGCAGGGCTTCGGTTGCGCCTGACATTCCTGATTTTACGGATGAGCTAAATGCAGAAAAGAAAGTTGCGCTCAACGCCGCCGATACTGCTGAAGCGTCTGACAGTGTTGATGAGTTGGCAGAGGAAAATGAAAGCGGTTACATCGCTGTGTCTGATGAAATCGCAAACGTGATAGAAAAAGCGGCTGATGCATCAACTGATTTTGAGAGTTTTCAAAAAGAGCTAACAAAACTGGTTACAGGCTGGAAGCCTGATAAAATCGCCGAGTGTATTGCGGTCGCCACATTCAAGGCACGGGCGCTGGGAAGTGCGGAGTTTGACGGGAAGAAATGAGAAAAGAAGTAATTGGGAACTGTACACTCTACCTCGGCGATTGCATGAAACTCATGGCAACATTGCCTGATAAAAGTATAGACCTCGCCATTGTCGATCCGCCTTATGGCTTAAGTGAGAGTGGTTCTTCTATGACAGGTGGAACATGGTCTAAAAAATACGGATCAAAAATAAAAAACTGGGATAAAAAGCCAACCGCAGTTTTTTTTACTGAGTTATTTCGTGTTTCTAATTATCAAATAATATGGGGCGGAAATTATTTCACATTGCCACCTAGTCGAAATTTTATTATCTGGCGAAAAAAAGGGCGTCCAGAGAATTTTACAATGGCTATGTGTGAATATGCGTGGACAAACATAAAAGGCAATGCGAAAGTTTTTGAATTCCATCCGTGGAACGCTAACCGAATTCACCCTACACAAAAACCTATAGAACTTTACAAATGGCTTTTATCAAGATATGCCAAACAGGGCATGAAAATTCTTGACACACATTTTGGAAGTGGTTCAATAGCCGTTGCATGTAATATGATGGGCTTTTCTCTCATTGCAAGTGAAATTGATAAAGAATATTTCCGATTAGCTCTCAACCGCATTAAACAAGCCCTATCGGAGAATAGTTTATGGCAGATATAATTCCCAAAGCCGCACTGGACTTTATCAAAAATAAAAATTTGAAAGTAGGTTTCAGTTATAAAGACGTGTGGAATGAAGAACACGCCGCTTCTTTCACGGTTGCCAAAGCCATGCAGTTGGATGTTCTTTCAGATATACATAATGCTGTCATACAAGCTGTTGAGAATGGGCAGTCATTTGACTCCTTCAAGAAAAACATAAAGCCAATATTAAAACAGAAAGGTTGGTCAACCAGAAAGGTAACAGATGATCGTACCGGTCAGACGGTAATTACACACCTTGGCAGTGATCGCAGACTAAGAACAATTTACAACGTCAATATGCGTTCCGCTTATCAGGCAGGTCAGTATGAGCGAACTATGGAAAGCGACTTGCACCCATACCTGATGTACTGTACAGGACCCAGCATTAAACATCGAGAGGAACATGAAAGCTGGAACGGGCTTATTCTGCCGAAAGACGATCCTTGGTGGGATGACCATTTTCCCCCTAAAGGCTGGGGCTGTAAATGCTACACTCGCGCCGTTACCGAAGCCCAACTAAAAAAATATGAAGCCGAGGGCATACCAGTACCGCCAAGAGCGGATGGTAGAGGAGGCGGAAGGCTTAAAGTAAAGACTGAAGCGCCGAAAGAAGGAACCCACTGGTTTTATAATGAACGCAAGGGGCTTTTAGAAGAAATTCCGAACGGTGTTGATCCTGCATTTAACTGGCACGTGGGCAAAGCGGCACGAGGAAAAGGAGCGGAAGCGGCGTTAAAACAGGCAGAGCGCAAATACGCCAATACCACAAAAAATATCGTTCCAGTTATGGCTGATAGACAAAGAACTGCGGAGCTACAGCAGGTATCAACACCGTTTTTCAAGAAACTGAAAAAAGAAAACCTTAGCGCATTCTCATATATAAGCACATATTCAAAAGGCGTAGGCTCAAAGGTTAATTACGCTATCAACAAAACCGATTGGGAAAAAGGTCCATTTGCGAAATTGATACATTCGTTAGATGATACTATTGCAAAGTATCCTGTTCTTGATGCGGAAACATGGTTTTTCAAAGGCGATAACGCTATACATTGGACTACCGCAGTTGTAGGAAAATCCTCTAGCCCCAAAGGTTTTTTAAGCACATCTGCCATCAAAAATAGGGCTGAAAGCTATATCACAGAAAACCGAAAAATCAAACCTTTCATGGTTGTAATCCGCGCCCCCAAAAATACAAAAGGTCTTTACATCGGTTCAAATACCGCTTATAATAAAAAAGGGACTTACAGAAGGAACGAGTATGAATATCTATTCCCTCGGAATACGGTATTTAAGGTTCTGGAAAAAGACAAGTTTCACATTGTTTTGGAGGTTGTAGTTGAGTAAGCGCGATGATGAAATCATAGCCAAATATCTCACCGGTGATGAAGCTCAAATCATGAGTGAAATAGCAGATGGGCTTGGTGGAATTGACCGGGTTGAAAATGACTGCTTCATAATGGCAGATGGAACGCCCGTTGATATACAATCCAAATCTATGTTTGAACGATGGGCTGAAGAAGAGAAAAGCCGCCCCGCTGACTGGTTAAGAATCGGTGATTAAATATATATTTTCATAATATTTCTTAAAAAACAGTAGCGCTTTTTTATTACACTATATGTAATCTCTTTACAATTTATATCCCAATAAATACCGCTAAATCCTCAAAATTCCCGCCTATTCTCTGCTATTTCATATTCTATTCTCTGCTTAATTCACCCCATATCAAAGCTGGCACTGCGAGGATTTTGCGCCTAAATTTACCACAATGAACGGGGGGGGGGGGGGTATATTATATCTACTTCCCGTCGGCAGGCAACAGTACAAAAGCTCTCCTAAATCATGTAATAATCCGATATTTTCTATTTTTTTCCTGTTTTGTTTCTCATTATCTTGGAATAACAAAGAGTTGGAAGCTTTTCATTATAAAAACTCCAATCGTTTTTATTGCCTCGTTGGGATATTTTTGCCTTTTGAGCGGATAAATCTTCTAAGAAGTCAGACTTTTTAAAAGGTTAGTGATTATTCGTTTCTAAAGAAAACGGAGATCACAAAAAGGAGGTTTTTATGGGTATTGGTAAAACGCTGAAAATAATGTTTACGAATAAAGTAAAATGTGATAATTGTGGTTCTGTAATTATTGATGGTACGATAAGCAAATCTCCGGAATACGATTCAAGGGGTAGAGTACGTAACTCAAACCCAGGCATGGAAGGAGTTGGATTATTAGATACAATAATTTACGGCGCAAAGAAAAAAGTTCTTTGTAATCGTTGTAAAACTATAGAAAGGGTAAAAAAGAATACTGAAAAAGAAATGAATGAATTTATGAATAGACCTGACGTAAAAAAACAAATTGCTTTGGAAAAAGAAAATCTTGAGTTGGAAAGAGAAAATCTTGAATTGAATAATAGGTATTTGAAACAACAATTAAACAGATCTGCGCCTGCTACAAAAAAACTTCAGTCTAATTCAAACGGAAAAACTAATTTCTGTTCACAATGCGGTAATGCCCTAAAACCAAATGGGCGTTTTTGTCCCGGATGCGGACAAAGCGTTAATTAAGGAGTAAACTATGGCTTTTTGTGATCAATGCGGAGAACAACTAAACGAAGGCGCAAAGTTTTGCGGTAAATGCGGCGCACAGGTTGGGGCAGTTACCCCCGGACAAAATACACCGACAGCCTCATCATGTAATCAATGCGGCGCGCCGCTTGAGGCGGGGGAAGGGTTTTGCGCTAATTGCGGTGCGAAGGTTGGAGGGGCGGGGGGAGCCGCTGGGTCGCAAAGCAGTGTTCCAATGGCCAGGCACTCAAACATTACCCCTATTGGCGAAAAGGTCATGAAAATATGGGTTTGTTCTGTATGCGGTTATGTACACAGAGGGGGCAACGCACCTGATGCCTGCCTCCAATGCAAGGCTCCAGCGGCAAAGTTCAAGGAACAAGTTTATTTCATGGAAATTGAAGATGTTTTTTCTATTTTTGGTCGTGGTACTATTGTTACCGGAACAATTGAAAATTATCCAATTAAATTAAAGGAGATAATCATAATATCTGGTGATAATTTCATAAAAAGCACTGTGGTTACTGAAATTGAATCGTTTAATAAGCCTCTTAAAGAGGCCATTCCTGGTAATAATGTTGGATTATTACTTAAGGGTATAAGAAAGGATGAAATAAAAAGAGGGTATATTTTATCAAAAGATAGAGTATCAGCTACCGTTTTCGCCTAGTGTCGTTAGGTGCAACTGTACGCTACATATAGCGGTGTTAGGTGAAAATTAAACAGGAAATAGGAGGAAACAATGGCTTTTTGTGATCAATGCGGAGAACAACTAAACGAAGGCGCAAAGTTTTGCGGCAAATGCGGTACACAGGTTGGGGACGTTACCCCCGAACAAAATACACCGACAGCCTCATCATGTAACCAATGCGGTGCGCCGCTTGAAGAAGGGGAAGCGTTTTGCGCTAATTGTGGAGCGAAGGTTGGAGCAATGGATGAAGTTGTAAATCCTGTTATCGAAACCAGTCCTGTAATTTCAATGGATTCTGAAAAAACAGGATACGGCGTAGAACAAATAAACCATGTAGCATCCACACCGCCCAATAATGCTGTACCAAATGTATCCGGAGGCAAAAAGCCCGTTGAACAAGGCAAGGGGGGCGCCTTAAAAGGTTTTGTATATTTTATAATCTTCATTTTATTAATTGTTTGGTTAGTCTGGAAAAAATCACCCCTTGATCTGTTGAATGACCTATTAAGGCTTTTATAACAATACTTTTTTGAGGAGAAAATATGGCTTTTTGTGAACAGTGCGGAATACAACTTAAAGAAGGGGCGAAATTCTGTAATAAATGCGGAGCGAAGGCTGGAACGGACGGACAAGCGGAAGCACAGCAAGTAAGTATACCAGATAATGGTGAATCTCCGGCAAGAAAAGCGTATAATGCCGGTCTGACTTGTAAAGAAGCAGAGCAGTACGATGAGGCAATAGCGCATTTTAGCGAAGCGGCACGGTTTGCCCCACCTGACATTGCAGACCCGTACTATGAGCGCGGCGGAACATATTTCCTTAAGGGAGATTATGACAAAGCCATTGATGATTATAGTAAAGTCTTGCAGATTACCCCTGAAGATGACACTGCATATAACAACCGGGGCTTGGCGTATTTTTATTATAGAAGATTACGATAAAGCAATTAATGATTTTACCCAAGCAATACAGCTTAAACCAAATGAGGCAGGTGAAACCGCCGCTATAAAGTATGGTAGCCGTGGAGACGCATACACATGTATTAATGCTCTAGACAAAGCCATTGCTGACTATACCAAAGCTATACAATATAGCCCTGCCTATGTGAGTGCGTACACCGGGCGGTGCGCCGCTTATATCGAAAACGGCGATTTAGAAAAAGCCGGCGCCGATTTGGAAAAAGCTTTACAAATTGAACCTGATAATGAAATAGCAAAAGAGCTTGCCGGGCATCTTCAGGAGATAGACGGGCAAAACGGACAAAAAACGGGAAACAGTTTTTGTACTAATTGCGGAAAAAAAATTGAACAAGACTGGGTAATTTGCCCATTCTGTGGGACGAAATTGTAGAGGGAAAAAAAGGAGGATACACAAATGAAACATTTAACATTTTTTGCAATTATGCTGGTTCTGTTGGTTGCAAATCCGCCAACAGCTTTTGGTCAAAGGACGACCCAATCCGATAACTGGAATAACTGGGTTGCCGTTCGTGGTACTCCATTGGGAGACGGTGTTGGCGGCAATTCTCGCAGTGTTATATGGGGCGGTCCCGCCGGACGACAGCGGTTTATCGCTGTGGGTAACTCCACCAGAATACCGTTTGCGTATTCCTCAGATGGGGTAAACTGGAATGCCCCTGTTGACAGATCCAGTCCCATTGTAATGACAGGCATTGGCGGCATGATTATATGGGGCAGTCCCTCAGGTCGTGGTCGCTTTGTCCGCGTGGAGTCGTATACTGATGTGCCATACAACAATGTTTACCTTTATACTTCCACGGATGGGGAAAGTTGGTCAACGCATGGCGGATGGGAGTTTCTTTTGTGGGAAGGAGGTCGTAATATAAGACATCTTGAATGGGGCGGTTCTGCCGGGTGGGAGCGGTTTGTGGGAGTTGGAGAGCGTATGATAATGTATTCCGCTGATGGTGAAAACTGGCGCGCAATCTACGCAGATCTCAAGTTTGGAGGTCTCGCATGGGGCGGTACTGTTGGTCAGGAACGGTTTATCACCGGAGCGATCCCGCTGGAACCTGAACAGTATTACGCTGATTACATGGAAAGGGAAGCAACGAGATACAAAGCTGTAGGCGGCATAACTATGGTATATTCCGATGACGGTGAAAACTGGAATTTTTTTTCCGAAGAAATGGAACCGGTCAGAGCGTTCGGTAATGCCACCGCAATCAACGCCATTGCGTGGGGCGGTCCTTCCGGGCAAAAACGTTTTGTCGTCGGATTAAATAACGGTGTGATAGCGTATTCCGCTGATGGCTCAAACTGGACTGCTGTATCAAACAGCACATTTGACGGCAACAGTATCAATGCCATTGCATGGGGCGGTCCTTCCGGGCGAGAACGTTTTGTCGCAGTTGGAAACAACGGTAAGATAGCGCATTCTGTGGATGGGGTACGCTGGACAGCCGTACCGAACAGCACATTCGGCTCGACCCATATCAACTGCATAGCGGCAGGACGCCAGAGGTTTGTCGCAGTAGGGAATGAAGGCAAAATGGCATATTTGGCTTTTGATTAACAGTTTAAAAGACATGCAACAGAAGCAACTAACAAAATTGGTTAAAACCCCCTCGTATGAGGGCAAAATAAATTAAGGAGTGTTTTATGGTACGTTATTTGGTTTCTTTGGTTGTATTTTTTGCGGGGATTATTCTTAGCAACTTTCGTATTGCTTTCACTGTTTTATTGTGGAATAATTAATATGGCAATAATAATACCGTTTACCGTATTTATAAAAAAACATTTGAAGCAGTTAAAAAGGGGTAAAAAAACATGAACACAAAACAATTACTTTCAGCCGTCATCATAGCGGCGCTGGTATGTTTAATGGGGTGCGCGAGCGGAAAATCGTCTTCAGGATCAAAGCCTGAAACCGCACGCCCACCGTCGGTTCAAAGTAATTCAGGTGCGTTGTATTATGGAGCAGACCTTTTCCCATTCCCGCCAAAGATAAGGGAATGGATAATGAGAGAGGCTTTTCCGCGTTATAAAATGGAGCAACAATACATGATAAATCCACAACTGCGTGTATGGTGGGGCAATGATAATAACGCCGTTTACGCCGAAGCGTCTTATACCGTAGCGTCAGGATATGTTGGTGCGGGAACACGTACAACATGGGGGCAGGGTACTGCTTACCGGGGCTCTTCGGAGATATTTACCCGATATGGCGAATACGCGAGATACCACACATTAAGGTATAAATGGGAACTTAAACAGGAAGCCGAGCGGCTTATTGCGAACGATTTAGCTTACGCCGAGATTATTGCGTTTGCCAAACAACTGTGCCGTGAAATTGAATATGATTGGGCAAGTTTTTCAGGATACAGTGGTCGTCCTGTACGGCGAACCCCTAACTTACGGTACGCCGTTTGCGACGGCTATTCAAATGAGGTTATGGATAAGGTGCTGGCATTACGCAGTGTTCGGTCTGTAGAAAAATGGACTTCCACAGGTCATGCATGGAATGTTTTAAGACTGGTTGACGGAAGAACATTATACTTTGACTTAACATGGTTTGATAACGAGCATATAAATCATGAAACCGGAGTAATATATCAAACAGATGACTATGATTGGGCGAATATTACATTTAACGAAACCCTGTTCCATTATGCGAATGTTGGGTACGGAACCAGAGTGTTTCATCATACTGTAGGCAGATTAGACAGAACAAGAACGAAATGATGTTAGGGAGTAGGGAGTAGATATTTTCCTGCTAATCGCTCATAGCTAACAATGTTGTGAGGCTTCGTTGTAAAATACTCTCAGCCGTTCTCGTTGCTCTCTGCTCATTGATAATCTTTTCTTTTTCCTCCGTGTCCTCCGTGGTTATTTCTCTTCTTTCTTCTTTGCTCATTGGCTGGACTGCCGCATCCTGTTCCGTACGCCGCAATCTCATTGCTCATTTATCTTCCTTTGTGCCTTTGTGTGAGATATTCTTCATTGTGTTGCTCTTTTCCTACTTCCTATGTATAATATAACGATGAAAAGAATAGTACTTATTTCGCTTTTGACTCTCTTTACCCTTACCTGCGCGACTACCTCTGTAATTAACTTTGACGGACTAAAAGGGACGGACAAGGTTCCTCTTACAACAAGTGCGATAACAGGGACACTGCCCAATGGACTGCGTTATTATATATTGGAGAATTCTTTCCCCGAAAACAGGGCGCATCTAGCGCTTGTTGTTAACGCAGGCTCAGTTCTTGAAACTGAAGACCAACGCGGGTTTGCTCATTTTGTAGAACACCTTTGCTTTAATGATACCGCTCGTTTCCCAAAATTAGAATTGATAGAGTACCTGCGCTCACTTGGAATGCGCTTTGGCGCGGACGCGAACGCTTACACTTCTTATGATGAGACAGTGTATCACTTTGATGTTCCTGTAGAAAATACCAGCGGTGTTAAGCGCATCCCTGACAGAGCGCTCGCTATTCTTGACGATTGGACTTATGCGGTAAGTTTTAAACCTGAAGATGTCGCAAGTGAAAGCAGGGTTGTCCTTGAAGAGCTACGCACAAGGTTAGGCGCAATGGACAGAGCGCGAAAAATTATACTTCCAACTTTGTTTAACGGCTCTCCTTATGCTGTTCGTGAACCTATAGGGCTTGCGGATTTAATAGAAAACGCTACGCCTGCGCAGGTAAGGGCGTTTTACGATCGCTGGTACACAAGTGACAACATGGCTCTTGTTTTTGTCGGTGACTTTGACGGAAAGGCTCTTGAAGCTGAACTGTCTTCCCATTTTAACATGCCTGTCGCTACCCGAAGCATAAATCGTCCGCGCTATGAATTGCCTCCGCCAAGAAACGGAAACTTTCATGTTGAAATTATCACCGACCCTGAACTCACGTCTTCCAGCTTCATGATCTATTACAAGCAGAGACAGAAAACGCAAAGAGGAACCCTCGCCTATTACCGTGAATCGACAATTGACTATTTAATTGACACAATGCTTTCAATGCGTTTTGAAGAAGCTACGTCAGACCCTCAATCTTCAGCTAATGAATTTTGGGGCGGTATTTGGCAATGGTCGCAGAATTCCCGTTTTTATTCGATGGGAACACAGCCAAAAACAGGCAATGTACAGTCTGCGTTAAGGGAATTATTATTGGAAAAAGAATCCATGCGGCGTTTTGGATTTACAGAAATTGAACTTGAACGCGCTAAATTGATACTTGTTTCTTATTTAGAAAAACTGTTATCGGAAAAGGACAGAAGAGAATCGCGCACTTTTATTAGGGGATTTACAAATCATTTTATATACGGCGAAGATATGGCGGATATTGAATGGGAACTGAACTTTGTTAATTCTTTGCTTTCAAGAATTGGACTGCGGGAAATCTCGCAGGCGGCGAGAAATTATTTTTCAACTAACGATATAAATGTTTTTCTGTTAGTGCCTCAAGGCGAGGCGGAAAACGCTCCTTCGCCGGAGAGGATAAGGGCTATTTTCAGGGAAACCGAAAGCGCACGAATAACGCAAAGGCAGGAATCTGCTGTTTCCGGTGAGTTAATGGACAGAATCCCCGCCCCCGGAGCAATAGCCTCAGAAAATATTGACGCTCAAACAGGAGCGCGTATTATTACTCTGGCTAATGGCGCGAAAGTTATCTTAAAAGAGACCGCCAACAAAAATAATGAGATTATAATGTACGCGATGGCAAGGGGAGGGACAGCCAACGCGACTGCAAATACAATTGTTTCTGTTAACCTGCTTTCAGAGATGATAAATGTTTCGGGTCTTGGTCCGTATTCAAGGACAGAACTTGTCAACAAACTTGCAGGGAAGCAGGTTTCAATGTCTTTCTGGACATCAAATTACTACCGTGGTTTTCAAGGTTCCTCTACAACAGCGGACTTAAACACGCTCTTTGAAATGATTCATCTCTTTTTTACAATGCCGCGTCTTGAAGAAAGAGCTGTTTCCGCCATGATCGATCAGTACAGAACAAATCTCGCGCATCAAAATGAAAATCCTCAACAAGTATTCTCTCGTGAATTAACAAGGGTTATAAATAATAATCATCCGCTTTTTATGCCTCTTGAATTAGCTGACATGGACAAAGTTTCGCTCGAACAGGCAGGCGCTTTTTTAAACCAATGCATTAACCCTGCGGACTATACTTTTATATTTACCGGAAATTTAAATATCGAGCTATTACGCGAATATTCTTCTGCCTACATCGCTTCTATACCTAACGCTCAATCTCTGAACAGATGGAGCAATCCGGGAGTAACGCGCCCCGCTGAAGGCAGAAGGACAGTTAACAAGGGCAGGGATGAGAGGAGTATAGTCTATCTCGGCTGGTTCGCTCGCGGTCCCGCCGATTTTAATGAACAGAGAAATCAGGTTGCCGCTGTTTTATCCGAGTACCTTGATATAAAACTCAGCGATGAAATTCGTGAAAGACTTGGCGGAGTCTATTCAATTTCCGCAGGAGCGTCAGTCAATACAATTCCAACAGGCGAATACAGAATAAGCGTGTATTTTATTTGCAACCCATCACGCGCGAATGAACTCATTACCGCTGTACAAAATTGCATAACGGAAATTTCCAGACAGCCAATTAACATAGATACTTTTAATAAATCAAAAGAAGCCCTGTTAATGCAACATGAAAACTCAATGCAGAGCAACTTGCACATAGCCCAGAGTTACGCGAACTCATCCGTACTTTACAACACGCCTCTTAACAGGCTTAATCTGCGCCCTGCCGCGATAAGAGCCGTAACAGTTGAAAATATGCAGTCCCTCTGCCGCGAAATGCTTGCTTCAGGACCGGTGCAGTTGGTTTTGTTGCCTGAATAGGGGGAAGAGAGAGAAGAGGTCAACGAATTGCGCGAATGAAACGAATTAAGACGAATAGGGAAGGGGAGTGAAAACAATGAGCAATGGGAAGAGGTCAAAGATATATTAACCACGGAGGACACGGAGAACACGGAGGAAAGAGTAGGGAAATAATTAAAACATCTTGGTCTGCTTCTCTTAATACAAATAAATTTCTTCACCTGATAATTCTACCAGGTATTTACCAATATCATATATCATTCCTCTTTTCGGCGACCATCTATCTATTACTTTATAATTTCCATCCATATTTATTTCAATTATCCATTGCGAACCGTCAAAACCACTTTCATCTATTACCGACGGCTGATTAAAAATATTGTAGCTATGTATTATTTCTGTTAGATTATTTATTTGATCATTATTTAATGATTTTTCAAAATGATTTATTAATTCTCCGGCACTGTAACCACCCGCGCCATTAGACATATTGTATATTAATTTTGCATTATTATCCCATATTACCTTTATAGAAAAGGGGCTATGAAATGTTCTTAAACAAGTAAAACGGATAACATTTATTTTAGACTTGTTTAAGAATCGCTTAAACAAGCCTTTATTTAAAAATATTAAGTTCTCGTTGTCCAAAACATCTAAATGCTCGCCATACCAAGTCTGTACAAACGCATCCAAATCATCGCTATCAGAAAATGAATTCTTTGGAAAATAATAATCAGAAATATTTCTGTAATGATCATTATCTATGAATGCGTTTTTATCATTTTTTGAGCAACCAATGAGTATTAAAAAAAGTAGCAATAATAGATATTTATTTCTCATTGTATTAATTTATCATTATGTTACATTTCTTTCAAGCCCAATCTCGCATAAGTTTCGGTTGTAAATAACGTTTTGAGTAGGTTTGTTATCAGTTATCAAAGCCAGAAAGCAATACGCTCTATTTTCTAATAACGCCCCTATTTCCAACTCCCCGTTCCCTGTGCTTCGCTCTCTAATTGCCCTCCTTGCCCACTGCTCCTTGCTCATTGTCTAATCTCGCCGCGCTTTGTTTCCTCGCCGCCCTCATTGCTCTTTGCCCCCTTGCCCCTAAACCCGTTTCAGTGTAAAATTTCCAAACATGACAAATTTTGTCCATCTCCATGTCCACTCCGACTACTCCCTTCAGGATGCCGCTGTTTCGGTGCTTGCGCTTGCGGACAGAGCGGAAGAACTTGGCATGACCCATCTCGCGCTGACCGATCACGGCAATATGTTCGGTACTATGGATTTTATCGCCGCTTGCGAGGAATCGGTTAATGAAAAAGGCGAACACCAAGCGCGAAAAACTCCCATTAAGCCGGTTATTGGCTGTGAAGTATATGTTTCTCCCGGCTCCTGCAAGGAAAAAAAAGGCACGGAAAATGAAAATAGATACTATCACTTTGTGCTGTTGGCGCAAAACACCAAGGGTTACTATAACCTTGTCAAACTCTGTTCTCTGGCGTACACCGAAGGTTTTTATTATCGTCCGCGAATAGATGATGATCTGCTGAAGGAGTACCATGAAGGACTTATCGCGCTATCAGCTTGCGCGTCAGGTGAAATTCCACGCTTAATTTCCGCGGGCAAAACAGACGAAGCGGAAAAGAAGGCTCTCTATTACCGTGATCTTTTTGGCACGGATGAAGAGGGACAGCCCAATTTTTTTCTTGAAATACAGGATCACGGAATTCCGGCAGGAGGAATGAAGGGGACTGAGCTGTCCCAAAAAGAAATCTGCGGCTTTATCGCAGATATTTCTAAAAAAACAGGCATTCCGCTTGTCGCTACAAATGACGTGCATTATCTTAAAAGAGAAGATTATATTGCGCATGACATAATGCTCTGTATCGGAACAGGTAAAAATCGTTCGGAAGAAAAACGTAAAAAGTATTACGGAGATCAATTTTACTTTAAGACAGGCGATGAAATGGCGTCTGTTTTCAGTGAATATCCGCAGGCGTTAGCGAATACGGTTATTATCGCCAACCGCTGTTCTGCGGCGGTTCCAAAAATAAATGTTAAAGAACTTCCAAAATATCTTCCTGATTTTGAAATCCCCAAAGAATTTAGTTCGCCTGATGTTTTTCTTAAATCTCTCGCATCTGAGGGGCTTGCCAAGCGTTACGCAAAAGAAATGGCGGCAGACGGGGACGAATGGAAACAAATATGTAAAAAAGCTGACTATGAACTTGACACAATTATAAATATGGGTTTTACGGGATATTTTCTTATTGTCTGGGATTTTATAAAGTACGCGAAAGAGCATGACATTCCCGTAGGACCGGGACGCGGATCGGGAGCAGGCTCCATTGTCGCCTATGCCTTGCGAATAACAGACATCAATCCACTTAGATACGGACTTCTTTTTGAGCGTTTTCTCAATCCTGATAGAATTTCCATGCCTGATTTTGACATTGATTTTGCTAACGAAGGGCGTGAAGAAGTTATGAATTATGTTATGCGAAAATATGGAACAGAAAGGGTAGCGCAGATAATAACATTCGGCACTTTAGGCGCAAAACAGGTAATAAGGGATGTAGCTCGTGTTTTGGGAATAACAATCGCAGAATCGGAAATGATCAGTAAACTTGTTGATAGGGGAACGCTTGAGGACTCGCTTAATAACGAGCCTCGTCTCGCTGAACTCAGCAAAGACCCACGCTATTCGGAACTTTTTGAGCTTGCCGAAAAACTTGAAGGACTTAACCGCCACTCAAGCATACATGCCGCAGGAATTGTGATTGGAAAGTCCGCGCTTGATAATTTTGTTCCTCTTTATAAAGACCCAAAGACGGGGAATATAGCGACCCAGTACAGCATGAACTTCCTTGAACAATGCGGTCTTGTAAAAATGGATTTTCTTGGCTTAAAAACTTTGGATGTAATAAAACATTCGCAAAGTTTAATAAGCCTGCGTGGCGGAAAGTATTCTGATTTTAGCATAGAAAATATACCTGAAGATGACAAAAAAACATTTAAAATGTTAAGTGAGGGCAAAAGTTTTGAAATATTTCAGTTTGAATCTGACGGAATGCAAAATATTCTAAAACAGACAAAACCAACTTCAATAGAAGACCTTACAGCGTTAAACGCCATGTACCGTCCCGGACCAATGCAGAATATTCCTCGCTTTGTAGACTGTAAAAACGGAAAGACAGCGATCACTTACCCCGATCCAAGTCTGGAGGCTGTTCTTAAAGAAACTTACGGCGTTATCGTCTATCAGGAACAAGTTATGGAAGTCGCTAAAATTATCGCCGGTTACAGCATGGGAAAAGCCGACCTTTTGCGTCGCGCGATGGGGAAAAAGAAAAAAGAAATTATCGATAAAGAAAAAGTTCCGTTTATAGAAGGAGCTAAAGCTCAAGGATTTTCAGAGTCAAAAGCCGGAGCGATTTACGATATGTTGGTTCCGTTCGCCGATTACGGATTTAATAAAAGCCATGCGGCGGCTTATTCTGTGCTGGCGTACCAAACCGCCTACTTAAAAGCGAACTTTCCGCTTGAGTTTATGGCGGCAACCATGACAAACGAGATAAACAGCACAGATAACAAAAGACTTTCGCACTGTATTGATGAAGCGCGTAGGATGGGAATACAAGTTGACCCTCCCAGCGTTAATCATTCTGACAAACTTTTTACGGTCGTAGACGGGCGCATCGTTTATGGTTTTCTTGGAATAAAAGGCTTAGGAGCGTCTCCCGCTGATGAGATTGTACGCGGAAGACAAAACGGTTTATATAATAATTTTTTTGATTTTCTCGCTAAAGTAGACATAAAAGGTGTAAGTAAAAAAGTAATAGAATTGCTTATAAATACAGGAGCGTTCGACAGTTTTGGCATAACACGTGAAACTTTAGCGGGAAACCTTGAGCATGCGATTGAATACGCTCAAAAAAAGAAAGAAGATAAACTTTTAGGGCAGAGCAGTCTTTTTGACGAATCGCAGGAAAAAGATTTTCCCGATTATCAATTTGAAGAATTTCCTGCGGAAAGCCGCGCGGACAGATTAAATCTTGAAAAACAGTTATTGGGCTTTTATTTTTCGGGTCATCCAATGGACGAATATAAAGAAATCTGGAAGGATGCCGTTACGGTAAACCTCGGAGAGCCTGAAAACTTGAAATCGGGAAGTTGTGTCCTTATCGGTATTATCAAAAATATAAAACAGATAACAACTTCCAAGGGAAGCAAAATGGCTTTTGCTTCCCTTTCGGATTACAACGGCGAAATTGAACTTACATTTTTTTCCGGTCCATGGGAAAGATGTCAGAATAATGTTAAAAATGATTCAGTAGTAATATTGAAGGGAAAGATTGATTATCAAAGAGATAAGGATAAATACAGTTTTTTAGTTGATAATATTTTATCAAAGCATGAAATAAACGACACGATTAAAGAGATAAAAGAGAGCGAAGAAAAAAATAAAGTTCATAAGAACACATGGTTATATATGGCGGACTTAAAAAGTTCTTATATAACACAGGCAAAAAAAGGAAATTATACCGTTATTGGCTATATCAAAAATCTGCGCGATCATAAAGACAAGAACGGAAATGACATGGCGTTCGGCACTTTACAGGACTTTGAAGGAGATATTGATATTGTTTTCTTCTCAAGAGTTTATGAAGATTGTCGTCATCTGCTAAAACTTGATGAAATAATCGCTCTTAAAGGCAGTATTGACCCTGAAAACGAATTAAAAACGGGAAAAGTCAGTTTCAAAGTTACCAGTATAGCGGACTATCCGATGTTAAGCCGAAGCGCGGCAAAAAAAGTGTCAGCTAAAGAAAAGCCTCATGAACCTGATATTGTAAAAGCAACGGAAAAACAAATTGATGAAGTGCATATAAGACTGAAAGAAGACGCGTCGGATAACAAAGAAGATATGAATCAACTGCGTGACTATCTCGCGGATAATTCAGGTTCATGTACAATTTATATACATATTCCTGTTACTGACGGAGAGCAAAAAATTCGCGCGATGTCAGGGCTTGATATTTCAGATGACAAGACGATTGACGGATTGAAAAACTGTAACTCTGTCGCTGAAGTGTGGAGGATATAATGGGCGCTGTTTTTGCTTTTCTTGCCGCCATTGTAGGCGTTTATACTTTATTGATATTTGTGCGAATAATACTTTCATGGTTCGCCGATTCTGTATCAGGAAAACCTGTCGAAATTTTAAGCAGAATTACCGACCCATACCTTGACTGGTGGCGGCGTAACATAAACCTGCGCATCGGTTTTCTTGATTTTTCGGCTGTCGTAGCGTTAGTTTTTCTTTCTGTTATTCAAAGCATTTTATTAACGCTTGCGGCGGCGGAAAGAATAACACTTGGAAATATACTCGCCATTGTTTTATCATCAGTATGGTCGATAGTGTCATTTATAATTTTATTTTTTATTATTATAATTATCCTGCGCGCGATTGCGTATATAACAAGCCGTGATATTTACAGCCCGTTTTGGAACACAATTAATACTATTTCACAGCCTGTAATGTACCGTATGAATAGGATAATTTTTGGAAACAAAACAGGAAACTATATGACAGGAATGTTAGTAACATTACTGTTACTTATTGTTTTACTGGTTGGCGGGAAGATGTTAATGCCATTTCTCGTCAATTTACTTTATAATCTGCCTATATAATGTTTTTACGCTCACTTTGTACTTCCGTAAACACGATTTATGGAGTAGGTTCAGCCATTCTTCCCAAACTTGCCCGTCTTGGAATACGAAGCGTCGCGGAGCTTCTTCTTCACTATCCGCGTGATTGGGCGGACAGAGCGAAAATTGTTCCGTTATGTGAATATCGAAGCGGAAAAGTATGCGCTGTTGTTACTGTTTTCGCTAAGGAATGGTTTGGCTATGGGAGAATGAAAACCCTTAAAGTTTATATTGAAGATGAAGGTACGCAGGCGGTATTGTTATGTTTTAACCGCCCGTGGATGGACAAACAGCTTGTAATAGGAGAGAAATACATGCTTTTTGGGCGTTTTTATTATAAATACGGCGAACTTCAATCAAGCGCATTTGAGATTGAATCCGTTTCATCGGGGACAAGTTTTGGAAAGATTTTACCCGTTTATCCGCTTTCATCTTCGCTAACTCAGACAATGTTACGCCGTTTTTTATCAAACGCCATAAAAAAATACGCCGATGAAATTGATGATGAACTTCCCAAAGAAATAATTAATAAGTACAACCTTTTATCAAAAAGTACCGCTATAAAAGAAATGCATTTTCCCACATCCGCCGTAAATCTTGAATTAGCTAAAAAAACTTTAATTTATGAAGAATTATTTTACCTTGAAGTGATGGTCGCCCGTTGTGTACTGGAAAGAAAAAAATGTAAAATAAATTATGTTAATGTTGACAATAAAGAGCTTAAACCATTACAAAAACGGCTTATAGAAAGACTGCCTTTCTCTCTTACTCAGGGGCAAATTGACGCTGTCGAAGAAATAAACAAAGACCTTGCATCCGGGCTTGCGATGGCGCGTCTTTTGCAGGGCGATGTCGGTTCGGGGAAAACGCTTGTGTCTTTTCTTGCCGCCCTGAATGTTGTTGAAGAGAAAGGGCAGGCGGCAATCATGGCTCCGACAGAATTGTTAGCAAGACAGCACGCGGAAAATGCGGCGCGTCTTTTGGAGCCTCTTGGAATAAGGATTGCTTTTCTAACAGGAAATATCAAAGCTCAAGGGCGAAAGGACTTATTAAAAAATCTTTTAGACGGTACTATTGACATTGTAGTAGGGACCCACGCTCTTTTTTCAAATGATGTCGAATACAAAAAACTAAAACTCGTAGTTATTGACGAACAGCATCGTTTTGGCGTAACGCAACGTTCCCTTATTATGAAAAAGGGAGAGGACACGAGTCTTTTAATGATGAGCGCGACTCCCATTCCCAGAACTTTAACCCTTACTGTCTTTGGCGACATGGATGTCTCAATAATAAAGGATATGCCTCCCGGAAGAAAGCCCGTTAAAACTCATCTCGCTAAAGAATCAAACGAAAAAAAAGTTTATGATTTTGTCCGCAAAGAACTGGAGCAGGGCAGGCAGGCGTACTTTGTATATCCGTTAATCGAAGGCGGGGATGAAATCAAGGATGCTGTGTCAATGGCGCAGAGGCTTGCGAAAGAAGTGTTTCCCAAATATAAAACCGCTCTTATTCATTCTAAAATAGAAGAAGAAGATAAAAAGAAGACGATGGACGATTTTCGCAAAGGTAAAATTAAGCTCCTTTCTGCGACAAGCGTTGTAGAAGTCGGGGTAGATGTGCCTAACGCGACTTGCATGGTAGTTGAACACGCCGAGCGTTTTGGGTTATCCGCTCTTCACCAGTTGCGCGGACGTGTCGGGCGAGGCTTGGAACAGTCGTTTTGTTTTCTTGTTTATTCCGACGATCTCACGGAAGAAGGAAAAATCCGCTTAAAAGTAATGCTCGAAAATAACGACGGCTTTATAATTGCGGAAGAAGACTTAAAGTTAAGAGGACCTGGACAAATTACAGGAACAGAGCAATCAGGTTACCTTGATCTTGGCATAGCAAATCCAATCCGTGATATAGAAGAACTTGAACGCGCCAGAGAAGACGTTTTTTCGATTTTGGAAAGCGATCCCGATTTATTACTTGATGATCATCGTGTGATAGCTAAAGTTTTAGAAGAAGCGCCGCCTTTTTATGAGGTTGCGCTTTAGTAAGTTTAGAAATACTCACACGAAGGCACAAAGGCACGGAGGAGAAGAGGGGGACGAATTATGTACGCAAAACATTGCACAGCGTTAGCTGTGTGGATGAATAAGTACCGCCCCTAATTATATAGCCATGATTGAAGTTGGGAAAAAATTCCCGTCTGCCGCTATGTTGGAGCGGATTGCGCAGGCTCTTAATGTTGATACCCCTGAACTCTTTACGACAGGCTCTGTTGTCCTTCTTTCTAATAGCAATAAATCAGTTGAACGTATATCCCAAGAGATTTTACTTGAGTTCAAACAATTTGAGAAAAATTACAAACAATTCAAAAAATCAATTATAGAAAAAATCAAGCAATGGCAACGATGATTTTTTTTGCCCCTAACATTACATGCAACGCTCTCAGCTACCGAATTTGTATGCTCAATTCGTGTTCATTCGTGTCATTCGTTGCTCCTTCTTCTCTTAGTTTCACTCTAATCAAACATAGCCTTCATCTGTTCCATAAATTTATTCGCCTGAGTTTCGTCTGCCGTTTCTTTTTCATTTATTCTTTCGTGTATACTGATCAAATCGTTGGGGATTTCTTCAAGGAAAGGGGAGGGGCGGCACTCAACAGTGTTTTGAAGGTGGCGGCGTTTCTTACAGCTTGTAATGTAAAGTTTTTCCCTCGCCCTTGTGATTGCGACATAAAAAAGACGGCGCTCCTCTTCGATGCTTCCGCCTTCTTCGTTTTCAGACTCCTCGATACTTTTTTCGTGCGGAATTAATCCCTCTTCGACTCCGGCGATAAAGACGGCAGGAAACTCAAGACCTTTGGCGGCGTGAATTGTCATTAAGTTGACTTTTCCGTCAGCGTCATCCTCGCCGTCATCACGGAGAATAAGGCTGATCCTGTTAAGCCACGGGTACAATCCGGCGTCAAGATTATCGGAATCGGATTCCCAATTTTCAATCATACGGATAAAATATTCTATGTTACTGTATTTCCACCTTGCTTTTTTTTCGTCCTTGCCGTGTTCAAGAACAAGATAACTCCAGTAGTCGATGTTATCAACTAATTTGCGCACACAACGGGAAAGTTTCCACGGCTTTTCGTCCGTTACCTGACGTTCAAGTATGAGGGAGCGAAAGTTTTCAATCATTGTTGAAAATTCTTCAATCTCTGTCATTGCCTTCTGCTCCTGAAACAACCCTTGTTGTCCCTGTGAGCGGACATAATTCAAGCGGACAAACGCGTTCCAAATGCTGGTATGGCTTTTCCTTGCAAGCTCGTTTAGTGAAGCGATAGTTGTCTTGCCAATACCTCTTCGCGGAGTGTTAATTATCCGTAAAAGGCTTACATCATCGTCTGTATTCGCGATAATCCGCAGGTAAGAAATTATGTCCTTAATTTCTTTGCGCTGAAAAAAACTTGTCCCCCCCGAAACACGGTAGGGAATGTTCTCCGCTAAAAACGCCTCTTCTATATTTCTCGCAAGTGAGTTAGTTCTTGTCAACACACCAAAATCGTGGTACTTGTAATCTTCCGCTATCATCAAATGCCTGATTTGGCTTGAAATAAAATCCGCTTCCGCAGTTTCGTTTTCGGGAAAATAAAGTTCTACAGGCTTTCCGCACTCCTCTTGAGACCAGAGATTTTTTTCTTTTCTGCCCTTGTTATGCGATATTACGCCGTTTGCCGCGTCAAGAATAGTGGAAGTCGAGCGGTAATTTTGTTCAAGTTTAATTTCTACCCTGTCAGGAAAATCATTTTCAAACAACAGGATATTTCCGTAATTAGCGCCCCTCCATGAATAAATGGACTGATCATCGTCGCCGACAACGCAAATATTGGCGTTTTTCCCGACGGCAAGGAGTTTTAATAATTTGTACTGAATCAAACTTGTGTCCTGAAACTCATCAACCAAAATATAACGGAATTTTTTTTGATATTTATGAAGAAGCGCATCGTTTTTTTCAAAAATTTCAAGCGGAATTGTCAATAGATCGTCAAAATCAACGGCATTGTATATTTTTAACGCCTGCTGGTATTCGTCATAAACTGGGCGCATATCGGCGTTTTCTGTCCAATTAACAAGAAATGTTTTAATCTTAGAAAAAAATTGACTAAGTTCATAAATATCCGTTTTAGAAGGATTTATTTTACATTCCCTTAATGATTCTTTGATTAGCGACATTTTATCGGTCTCATCATAAACAGAAAAGTTTTTTCTGTAACCGATATGTTCACATTCTTCTCTGAGCAATTTAAGCCCGAACGCATGAAACGTACTGACGGTGAGGCTTTGCAGTTTCTTCCCTGTAATTTCTTTGAGCCTTGCCTCCATCTCTCTCGCGGCTTTATTTGTAAAAGTGAGAGCTAAAATCGCTGATTGGGGAATTCCCTCTTCAAGCATGTGCGCGATACGGTATGTTATTACCCTCGTTTTCCCCGAACCCGCACCTGCTATGATCAACACCGGTCCTTCAATCGCGCGGACTGCCTGCGTTTGCGGCTCATTTAGATGGACTTTTATATTCAGTTTAGACATTATCTTTTAATAACTTCGCTATTATTTTACCTGCTTTTCCTCTGTGGCTAAGAAAGTTTTTTTCGTCCGCCGAAAGCTCCGCAAGTGTGCGCCCGTATTCAGGAACCAAAAAAATCGGGTCGTAGCCAAATCCGCCTTCGCCCCTCATTTCGCTCTTTTTTACAATTTCTCCTTCAAGTGTTTCTTGAATAATAAAAAAGCGGTCGTTACTCAAAAGAAGAACCATCGCGCAGACAAACCTCGCGCTTCTTTTTGGAGCCTCCAGCAATTCATCAAGGAGCATAATATTTTGTTGGGCGCTTGTCAACTTGTTGCCGTTTTCCATTCCGTAACGGGCGGACAAAACGCCGGGTCTTCCGCCCAAAGCGTCTACACAAAGACCGGAATCATCGGCGATGACAGGCTCATCCCTGCCAAGCAGTTTTTGTAATTCTCTCGCTTTAATAAGGGCATTTTCACGGAAAGTATCAGCGTCCTCCTTAGGACAAAAATCATACCCCTCCCGCGCCGGTATTTTCAAATCCGTCCCGAGAATCGCCTCCAATTCCTTTTTTTTATGTACATTGTTCGTAGCAAACCAGATATTCATTTTTTTAGGTTAGCATATTTTGGGGAAAATGTAACCCTAGAAGAAATCTTAATTAAGAAAATATAACCACGGAGGACACGGAGAACACGGAGGGGAAGAGGGAAGAAAGCTAACGAAGAATATGACGGTAAGTCGCGAAGTTAGTTGGAGGGGTGATTTTTTATACTTTTCTATGTGCAAGCGGTTCTTGGGTATGGACATCGCCTTCTAATCAGAACTCCGTGACCTCCGTGGTTTTTTTCTTTCTTCTTGGACATATCTACTATACTGGACAAATTTTGTTTTTTGAATTAAACTTAAATAATAGTTATGAGATTTTTCGTATCAATCATTAAATCCGTCTCTTTTTTGATCGCATTGGCATTTTTACTTGCGGCATCTGTCTCATGTACAAAATCCGCGCCGATAATAACTTATGGTTTTTTGAATCTGGTGTTGTATCAGGGTGATGATGGACCGCAGGAGCATTTTTCGTTTTTTGTTATTCCCGAAGACGAGGACGGCATTGAAAATCTTGACTCGCTCTACCTTTACCACGACAGAGAACAGCTTCGCTGGCAGATAAAAAGCGATGACTGGGTAAAGTTTTCAAGTGAAGGAAAAGACTGGATAGGGACGCGAAGCATTTCTGCCCCTGAGGGCGGTCTTCCCCGTGGTTTGTTCCGAGCGGTGCTGGTCAACAAGGGCGGTGAAAGCTCGGAGCGCACTTTTACCTACGACGGTAATGCGCGTTTCCCCTTCCCTGAAATTGAAATCTCAAACGGAATGTACACGATCAATTCACAGTGGACCGTCAACCGTCTTGTCTGTTATGACAATTCGGGAAATTATCTCAGCACCGTTAATGTTGATTCCTTATCAGGCAATGTTTCCCAATTAAGACTGCCTTCGTCTGCCGGAACAGTGGCGCTTTGGGCGGAAGATGAAGCTAATTTTTGTAGCGCTTTTACAAATGTGGTTCCCATCAACTGATGCATAAAAGTTATGTAATACGCACGGGACGTTATACAACAGCACAGAGAAAAGCCTACGATTCCCTGTCATTTCAATTTTTAATTCCAGTCTGCGAAGAAAAACTTGACTTTTCCAAAATCTTCAATAATACAAACATAACAATGGAAATTGGTTTTGGTTCAGGACTTGCGACTGCAGAAATAGCTCAGGCGAATCAGGATAAAAACTACCTTGGCATCGAAGTTCATCGTCCTGGTATAGGACGGCTGTTATGGGAAATTGAAAAGCGCTCCCTTTCAAATATAAAAATCATCGAATATGACGCGGTTCATGTCGCGCAAAAAATGATTCCTACAGGCTCCCTCGACGCGATTCATCTCTTTTTCCCCGACCCATGGCAGAAAAAAAGGCACAGAAAACGCCGCCTTGTTAAGCGTCCCTTTACAGAAACTCTCGCAGACTGCTTAAAACCCGGCGGCTATTTATACATGGTTACCGATTGGGAAGACTACGCACTTGCCGCTCTTGAAGAGTTAAGCGCGACCGCCTCTTTGAAAAACTCCTTTGACGGCTTTGCTCCGCCTCAGCCATGGAGACCTGGAACAAGGTTTGAGCAGAAGGGGCTTGCGAAAAGCCATGTGATCAGGGAGCTTTATTTTACAAAAACGTTATGCGCCATAAAAACGGCAGATACCTTAACCGATAGACGACATTAAAATGTTGTCTATCGCTCGTTAGGCGAAATGGCAAATCTATTGTAATTTGAATATTTTTGTTGACAAAAGCGTGAAAAAATATGATAATTGAGTAAACTTGAACATTTGCGGAGATTCCTTTATCATTTTTTGAAAGGAAGTATCAACGAATGACACGAATGAATACGAAAAAAAGAAAAGTGGTGGAAGCTATATGTAGCATAGGTCGGGGGAGCGACATTTGGTGGCTGTAACAGAGGCAAGGACGGAGCCTATTTTTCATGCTAGTTCTTAATAATTTTTATCTCGGTAATTCTTTTCTTTATGGCTATGCTAACTTCGTCTAAATCGGCTTGAACTTTATCTTGAACGCATTTTATCGCTTCTTCGGTAAATACTTGGGTGGAAAACAACTCAGGACTGTCCATTTCAAGGGCTTCTGCTATTCGTTCAAGCATCTCAACAGAGGGAAACTTATTCATTTGTTCAATTTGGGCAATATAATGAGTGGATGTATCAACTTTTTCAGCCAGTTTTGCTTGTGAGATGTCTAAAAGCTTCCTTCTTTTCCTTGTATTATCGGATAATAAAGCCCTTAAATTTGTCATGCCATACTATATGGTTTCTTTATAACCTTGTATTGACAAGTTCTTATAAGGAACGGTATTTTCTTTAGATATTGTAAAAATATGTTACTTTTAGTAACATATAGGGTAAGAACTGTAATGAGGCATGAAAAATGACTAGCCCTAAACAAATACTTGAAAAACTCTCATCGTTAGATAATACAGACGCAAACCCCACCCCGGCAGTCCTTTCCCAACGGGAAAAGGAAATTTTCGACCTGCTTCTTGACGGCAAAGCCCCCAAAACAATCGGCTATGATTTAGACGTCAGTTACGGAACGGTCAAATTCCATCAAAATAACCTGTATAAAAAACTGGACATCCAGAGCATACAAGAGCTTTTCGCGCAGTATAAACCCGGCTTTACGCCGCCGCCAAAACCCAAATTAACCAAAAAACGGTTAATTGCGGCAGGAGTAGCCATAATCGCCATTGCAGTTACGGTACTGTTGTTATATGAACGAAATAAAAATTTTATTCCCATTCTTGATCCGTGGTATGCAATAAGCGATCCAAACTCAACAAGCCGCATATACAGGGCAGACGAAACAATTGAAGGAAAAAGAGAAACCTGTGTAACTATTTCCGGTACGCTGTACAATGACGAATTTTTCCCCAGAATTAACGGTTGTTACGCCGGAAAGGGTATGCCCTATGTCGGCGCTTTTGGCAGGGTATACAATAAATCGTTAGCCGCCATCAGGACAATGCGTTCCCTCTCATTTAAGGTTATGGGAGACGGCAACCGTTATTATGTGCGGCTTCCCACCTTTGAAACAATCGAAACCGATCACTGGCTGTATATTTTCCCAACCGTCAAAGACGAAATAACGAGCGTACATATCACCATTCCCGACGACCTTTTCCGGCTGGGATGGAGCGGAAAAGACGCTCCCTTTTTGCAGGGGAATGTCATGTTTATCGAATTTCAACCCGTTGATCCGGGTGATTTCAATATAAAA